>NZ_JAOCLK010000007.1:0-133261 GCF_029845265.1 Ectopseudomonas oleovorans | reverse complement strand
CTTGCCTTGGGCAGGGCTGCAGCTTAGGTTGATGACATTGGGCTTTAGCCCGTCCCAGTGAGCGGAGCGAACGATTTGAGCCAGTTGTTAGGCCTGTCTGGCTATTATGTGGGCCTAATTCTGTAGCTCTGTCAAATTCCTGAGATTTCTCTTGCCTCACGAATTGCATGTGCGAATTTTTGCCAGCGTTGTTCAGAAACTATATTTTTGGGAACGTTGAATTGTGCAATATTTACTATCCGTGGTAGCAGCAGCGAAGCTTCGGCCCGGTGGCCGTTTTTACACAACCCGCTGAAATATAAAACTGCTATAAACATAGCCGCTTCATCCTCATTCATCTGCCCATTCCAAGCTTGGTCGATTAGCTCCAAAAAGGCCAGTGAGCCTGGGAATAATGGGTTTTCAGAACGGCGAGTTATTATTTGATACTCGTTATTAAGCTTTAAGTCTACTTGGCCATTATATTTTTTTCGATTTTTGAATAACCCGAACATCTCTTTCTCCTTGGCTGCTCGCGTCTGGTTAAGGGTCGGCTTTAGCTTGTCCCCGTGAGCAAGGCAAGCAGGGAAATTAAATTAAAAATAATGCCAAATATTTAGCTGTATCAAAAAGTTATATTTTGACTGAAAGTGTATATCTTGACCCCTTCAGCAGATTGGATAAGAGCCCAGGGACGCCCTGCAACATAGTCAAGCACGAGTACGTTATTGCTTCTATTTGTCATGGCGCATTTTCCTGGGCGCATATATTTTTCAATTGCGGACATGTTTTGCTTTTGGAATAAATTAATTAGGTGGTAAATGTCACCTTCTGCTGTACAAATTATTGCATGAGGATTTAGGGTTGCTTGCCTTGGCTCTTGACTGTGCGCGAGGGAAGAAAAGAAAATCAAGGTATATATCATTAATAACTTTCGCATTAAAATGCCCCCTGCTTTAAATCTATTAAAAATTAATGATTCTCGGTGAAAGTGTGGAAGGTTTTATCTAGTCTCGTGGCAACCAACCTTTATTGTTTCTTGGAGGCTCTGGTAGATTTTTTTCCGCTAAGTGCTTTTGGATTATTGGTTCGAAATGTGGAGCCCAGCCATCCCAGTTTCCAGTCCAGCAGGTGTCGCACACGGTGATGCCATAAAGATTGATAACTCGTCCCTCGTATTGATGAGGGCCAAATTGAAATTTTTTACTACAAGTATCGCATTCCATCATGATTTTCTGATCTGTCATGGTCAAACTCCGCAGTGTTGATGCCTAACGCAAAGGTTCAGCGGCGGGCTTGCCGGAGCGAAGCGAAGGCAAGACCGTCCGCTGGAACCGTTTGTTAGGTTCACTCACGCCGACATGACTCCAATCATGGCTCCAACAATAACCGCGAGCGTGAAGAAGCCAATGATTGCGGCCACACCAATGAGCAGCGGTTTTCCCCACGCGCGACGCGGATAGCTGGAGCCGAATTTCTCTTTGACGTATCTGGCCTGCGCCCGACCCGCCGAGAAATACCACACGAGCAAATAGAGGAAGCCAAGACCACGCGCTGCACCATCAGCTTCTTCTGGCTTTTCCATGAATACGCCCATTAGGACGTAAACCCCGAGCATAGCGAGGCTGAAATAAAACCAGCCCATTGCGGATTTCTCTTTCTCGGGTTCGCCGAGCGTTCGCCAGTTCAAGGCGTGCAAATAGGAGCCGAAGGCTGGAGAGAAGATGAGACTCCAGTTTGATGCTGCATTGGGATTCCAGATGGCTCCGCCCTGCTCGGAGGGGGCAGATGGTGGGGTCACCGCCGTAACTACACGCGCTGAAATAGCCTGCCCGCATTTGGAACAGAACCCGGCACCTGACTGAAGTGCCGTGCCACATTTTGAACAAAACATAAAACCTCCCTTGTGAACCTAACAGTGATTAGACGGAAGGCGGTACTAACGCGATAGTAGAGCCTTCCATCTAACTCCGCACCATCATCATGGTTACCCTGGGAAATTCTTTTTAAAATCATGGCATTACCAGCCAGCTCCTGATCCTTGGGCGTATTCGCTTGACTTCCTCTTTTGCCTCATTGCTTACAGTTGCTCAAAAAACAGCCAGAACACCCTGTTTGTGTTCCGCGCGCTAAGCCTTGAACGCCCAGGCCATGTATCCATCGGCAAATGGCGCTTTGCCATGGGGTGTTGAGCTTTGGCATGAGGCTGTCCAATCGCCGAAGCTATATTCCTTTTACTGCTTGTTGCAACCTGCTGACTGAACTTTTCAGTTTTGCTACGGTCTTGCCCACGTCCGGGTCGGTGGTTTTTCGCGCCCGGCGTTCTTGCGGCCTGCGCTTTTGCGGTGGTTTCGCTGAGCGCAGTGCCATTCGCGACGGTGAGAGGCCATGATCGATATAAGAAACCTGACCAAGCGTTTTGCGCAGCACACGGCAGTCGATGACTTGTCGTTCCAGGTCCAGCCAGGGGAAGTGCTGGGCTTTCTCGGCCCCAATGGGGCCGGCAAATCCACCACCATGAAGATGCTCACCGGCTTTCTCGCGCCGACCTCCGGTACGGCGAGCATCCTCGGTTGCGATATCCAAACCCAGACCCTCAAGGCCCAGCGGCAGATCGGTTATCTGCCGGAAGGCGCGCCTTGCTATGGCGATATGACGGTGCGTGGCTTTCTTGAATTTATCGCCGAGGTGCGCGGTTTTCGCGGCGCCGAGAAGACGCTTCGCGTGCAGCGCGCTGTGGAGCAGGTGGAGCTGGAAAAGGTGCTGGAGCAGAGCATCGAGACGCTGTCCAAGGGCTTCAAGCGCCGCGTCGGCCTGGCCCAGGCGATTCTGCATGATCCGCGTGTGTTGATCCTCGACGAGCCCACCGACGGCCTCGATCCCAACCAGAAGCATCAGGTGCGCCAGCTTATTCAGGGGCTGGCCCGCGACAAGATCGTGATCATTTCCACCCATATCCTCGAAGAGGTTACGGCGCTGTGTACCCGCGCAGTGGTGATTGCTCAGGGCCGCTTGCTGGCCGATGGTACGCCGCTGGAGCTGGAAAGCCGCTCGCGCTATCACCAGGCGGTGACGCTGGTGGCCGATGAAGCGCTGGATCAGGCTGCCCTCGCGGCGCTGCCGGGCGTCGCCGGTGTCGAGGAGAACGCCCGCGAGCACAGCCTGAGTGTGCTGGCGCAACCGGGCGAGGTGATCTTCCCGCAGGTCAATGCGCTGATTGCCAAACGCGGCTGGAAGGTTAAGGAACTCAACGTGGAACGCGGCCGCCTGGATGAAGTGTTCCGCACGCTGACCCGGGGAGAGCAGCCATGACCCAGTTGCCCGTGATCTTCAAGCGTGAGCTGGCGAGCTACTTCGCCACGCCGCTGGCTTATGTGTTCATCGTCATCTTCCTGGTACTGTCCGGGGTGTTCACCTTTTATCTGGGCGGTTTCTTCGAAGGCGGCCAGGCCAATCTCTCGGCCTTCTTCAATTTCCACCCCTGGCTCTATCTGTTCCTGGTGCCGGCGATTGCCATGCGCCTGTGGGCGGAGGAGCGCAAGTCCGGCTCCATCGAGCTGCTGATGACCCTGCCGATCACCCGCTTCGAGGCGGTCACCGGCAAGTTCCTGGCGGCCTGGGTGTTCGCCGGCATTGCGTTGCTGCTGACCTTCCCGATGATCATCACGGTCAACTACCTGGGCGAGCCGGACAACGGCGCCATCGTCACCGGCTATATCGGCAGCTGGCTGCTGGCCGGCGCCTATCTGGCCATCGGCTCGTGCATGTCGGCGCTGAGCAAGAATCAGGTGATCGCCTTCATCCTTGCGGTCAGCGCCTGCTTTCTGTTCATCGTCAGCGGTTTCCCCATGGTGCTCGACGCCTTCGCCTGGGCGCCGCAGTGGCTGGTGGATGCCATCGCCTCGCTGAGCTTTCTGGTGCGCTTCGACGCCATCAGCAAGGGCGTGATCGATCTGCGCGACCTGCTGTATTTCCTCTCGCTGATCGCCGCCTGGCTGACTGCCACCGCTGTGGTCATCGACCTGAAGAAAGCCGACTGAAGGAACGCGCCCATGAAAAAGCTGATCTATTCCGGCGCCGGGTTGCTGCTGATCGCGGTGGCCTTTCTCGCCTTCAACCTGCTGGCCGGTCTGGGCCTGGGCGGTGCGCGCCTGGACCTGACCGAGCAGAAGCTCTACACCATCTCCGACGGCACCAAGCAGATCCTTGCCGAGCTGGACGAGCCGATCAACCTGTACTTCTTCTATTCGGACAAGGTGGCCAAGAACCTGCCGGCGCTGCGTACCTACGCCCAGCGCGTGGAGGAGATGCTCAAGGCCTACCAGGCCCAGGCCGGCGGCAAGATCCGCCTGCATATCATCGACCCCGAGCCGTTCTCCGAGGACGAGGACAAGGCCGCGCAGTTCGGTCTGCAGGGCATCCCGCTGCAGCAGGGCGGTGACTCGATCTACTTCGGCCTGGCTGGCACCAACGGCCTGGACAACATCCAGGTGATCCCGTTCTTCGCCCTGGATCAGGAGGAGCATCTGGAGTACGAGCTGAGCCGCCTGGTGCAGACCCTGGCCAAGCCGGAGCTGCCGGTGGTTGGCGTGCTCTCCGGGCTGCCGATGACCGGTGGCTTCGACATGATGGCGCGGCAGCCGACGCCGCCGTGGATGGTGCTGGAGCAGGTGCGCCAGTTGTTCCAGATCGAGCAGCTCCAGAGCGATGTCGACCAGATTCCCGAGAGCGTCTCGGTGCTGTGGCTGGTGCATCCGAAGAATCTGCCCGAGCAGACCCTGTACGCTATCGACCAGTTCGTGCTGCGCGGCGGCAAGCTGATGGTGTTCGTTGACCCCTATGCCGAGGCTGACACCGGTGATATGCCGGGTGAAGTGGCGGTGGACCGGGCGTCGAATATCGAGTCGCTGTTCAAGGCCTGGGGCTTGCGCATGGTGCCGGACAAGGTGCTCGGTGACGGCTCCTACGCCATGTCGGTCAACCGTGGTCAGGGCCAGCGTCCGGTTCGTCACGCTGCCTGGCTGAGCCTGCCGCGCAAGGCGCTGGATCAGACCGATATCGCCACGGCTGGGCTGGAGAACGTCACCGTCGCCACCGCCGGCATTCTCGAGCCGCTGGAAGGGGCGAAGACGCGCTTTACCCCGCTGATGCAAAGCTCCGAATACGCCATGCCCTTCGACGCCCAGCGCTTCGCCATGCTCAGCAACCCCGAGGAGCTGATCCGCGAACTGGAGCCGACCGGCGAGCGCTACACCATCGCTGCGCGTATCGACGGTCCGGCGCAGAGCGCCTTCCCCGATGGCATCGAGGGGCGCAAGGACGGTCTCAGGCAGGCAGACAACATCAACGTCATCGCCGTGGCCGATACCGACATCCTCAGTGATCGCATGTGGGTGCAGGTGCAGGACTTCTTCGGCCAGCGCATGCCGCAACCCTGGGCGGATAACGGCAGCTTCACCATCAACGCGCTGGACAACCTGACCGGCTCTGAGGCGCTGATTAGCGTACGTTCGCGTGGTCGCTTCAGCCGTCCGTTCGTGGTGGTCGAGGAGCTGCAGCGCGCCGCCGAACAGCGTTTCCGTGACAAGGAGCAGGCACTGCAGGCACGCCTGGCCGAAACCGAGCAGCAACTGGCGGCGCTACAGCAAAGCGACGATCCAAACCTGGAGCTCACGCCTGAGCAGCAGGGCGCGTTGCAGCGCTTCATCCAGCAGAAGCTGGAGATTCGCAAGGAGCTGCGCGAGGTGCGCTACCAGCTCAATGCCGATATCGAGGCGCTGGGCCGCACGCTGAAGATCATTAATATCGCCCTGGTGCCGGCGCTGCTGACCCTGGGCGTGTTGGCGTTGTGGCTGTGGCGGCGCCGTCGTCGCGCGTGAGGGTTAGCACCTGTGGGAGGCGCTTCAGCGGCGACAGTCGCGGCTAAAGCCCCTCCCACGAACCGAGCGTAGGGTGGATCACGCTTTACCGATCCACCGCTGCGGTGGATGTAAAACGCGATATCCACGCGCATAGTCATTCACTTGTGAGGAGATCATGGGACGTAAAGGTCTGATCGCATTGATCATCATCGTGCTGCTTTGCGTGCTGGGTTACCTGGCCGTGCAGCGCGGCCAGCAGCAGAGCACGGCGCAAGTCGAGTCGGCGCCCTGGCTGGCAGCCGAACAGGGCTATCTGAATACGCTGCAGGCGCTGGAGATCGAGGCGCCGGGGCAGCCCTCGGTACGCATCGAGCGGCGTGAAGATGGTTGGGTGGTGCCGGCGAAGGCCGACTATCCGGCGGCGCCGCAAGCGCTGGCCGAACTGCTGCGGGCATTGCGTGAGGCGCGCACGCAGGAGGCCAAGACTGCCAACCCGCAGTGGCATGCTCGTTTGGGACTGGCCGAGGAGGGGGCGGCTGATGAGCAGGCGCTGCGTCTGAAGCTGCACTTCGACGGCCATCCCGACCTGGGGCTGCGCTTGGGTAATCCGTCTCAGCAAGGCAGTGGGCAACTGGTGCGTCGTGCCGGCGAGAATCAGGTCTGGCTGATCGATCAGCAGTTGCAGGTGCCGACGCGTGAGCTGGACTGGCTGGATCGACGTGTCACCGACATTCCCTTCACGCGCATCGCGCGCCTTGAGCTGCGCTACGCCGATGGCGAGAAACTTACCCTGACGCGTGCCGATGCCCAGCAGTACAACTTCGCTGTCGCAGAGCTGCGCAAGGAGCAGAAACTCAGCTTCGAGGGTGCGGCCAATGGTGTCGCACTGGTCTTCTCCAACCTGCAGTTCGCTGATGCTGCGCCGCTTTCGCAGATAGGTTTCAAGCAGGCGCCGGTGCTGCAGTTCAGCCTCAGTGGTTTTGCCGAGGAAAAGCTCGAAGGAGCGTTGTACAAGCAGGGTGAGCAGTATTGGTTGGTGCTTGGCGAGCGTGAAGGTTTCAACGCCGCAGAGGTGAGTGCGCGCAGTGACTGGGCATATCGACTGGAGCCTGATCAGGTGCAGCGGCTGGCGAAGAAGTTGCGCGATCTGTTAGTCAAAAGCCCATAAAACGAGCTGTAACCCGCATATCTTCTGGGTTCGTGGCGGTTTTGAAAAAGTGCTTTTCAGTCACAATCCATGCTTTATACTCGGCCTTCGACTGCAGCAAGAACGCGAATCGCTTGACCTGCTCCATTGCTCGATTGCCGGGGGTGGCGAACGCTGAGAAGAGCGTTTTTACCGAGCCGTCAAAGCGCCTTCGGGACAATAAAAACATAGCGAGTTTGGAGAAGTTGGTAATGGCAGATCGTGAGACGGGAACCGTCAAATGGTTCAATGATTCCAAGGGTTACGGGTTTATTCAGCGCGAAAGCGGCCCGGACGTATTCGTTCACTACCGCGCCATTCGTGGCGACGGCCATCGCACCCTGGTCGAAGGCCAGAAGGTCGAGTTCGGTGTGACCCAGGGTCAGAAAGGCCTGCAGGCGGAAGACGTCTCCGCGGTCTGAGCTCCAGCTCGAAATACAACAAGGCCCGTCGATGACGGGCCTTGTTGTTTGTGGGCGCTGTATTCGTAGGGCGGGTTTCGCGGGTAGCTCCCCTCTCCCATTCATGGGAGAGGGGCTGGGGGAGAGGGCCGAGAACACCGCGAAACTGCCTGCTGGCTCCAACCTCTCCGAACGCGGCCCGCCCTAACCCTCTCCCCAGAGGGGCGAGGGCACTGAACGCGTCCGACCGTCGCTTAAGTGAACAGCGTTACCGTCGATGATCGGCCTTGTTCTTTGTGGTCTGTTTGGGCCGCGAAGGTGAAGAACACTGTACGGATGAAATCCGGAAAATGCGCTGATCCCCGGATTACATTGGGCTACGGGCGAAGCTAATCACCCCACGCAGCTTGCGTAGGAGCCCCGCCCCGGGGCGAAGCTTTGTCGTCCTGATTCGCTGTCGATTCAAAAATCTCGTAGCGTGAGACCCCTGACCCTCTCCCGCCCTTCGGGCACCCTCTCCCGCAAGCGGGAGAGGGTCATCAGATGGCCGCCAAGCGGCCGCTTTTATTCAGTACGCCAGACGATTTCGGTTTCACCATCGGCGTCGACCTTGATCCAGCGGTCGGCTTGCTCGTCGCTTTCATCCTCGACCCAGGTGCCGGGTGCGCAGCGAATCTGTACGCCGAGCGCGGCATGGGCGGCGCGGGCGCAAGCCAGGTCGTCGGCCCAGGGCGTGGCGTCGCTTTCCAGGTACAGGCTGTGCCATTTGCCCACGGCTTTCGGCAACCAGGTCACCGGCACGTCACCGGCCTTGCACTTGAAGGTCTGGCCTTTCTGCTGCCAGTCGCTGCATGGGCCAAGTGCTTCACCCAGCCATTGCGCCACGGCATCACGTTCGGCGTCTTTGAGGTAGATCTCGATGTCCGGTTGGCGCATTAGGTTCATTCCTGAGTTTTGACGATCCAATCGTAGCGGATGGCGACGGTAACTTCGAAGGGCTCGGCGATCACTGCTTCACGGCGTTCGGCACTGGCGCGCCAGCCGTGTGGCGTCATGGCCAGCAGGTCGGCGCGGGCCTGGGTGTCGGCCAGGTGCAGCGGGAACAGCAGCGTCTCACTGTGGGCCAGGTGCATACCCGCAGGGATCAGCGCCAGGTGCTTTTCGTCGTCGTAGTCGCGTACTTCGTCGTACAGCTTCTGGCGCAGTTCCATCAGGTGCACGCGGGTTGGGCCCATGCGCAGCAGGCCGCCGCCGGGTGCGAGCAGGCGTTTGGCTTCGGCCCAGTCGAGCGGGCTGAAGACGCTGGCCAGTAGGTCGCAACTGGCATCGGCCAATGGCACACGGGCCATGCTCGCCACCAGCCAGCTCAGCTGCGCAGCACGTTTGCATGCGCGTTTCACCGCCTCGCGGGAGATATCCAGGGCATAACCGTCGGCGGCGGGCAGGCCACGGGCGATCTGTTCGGTGTAGTAACCCTCGCCACAACCGATATCCAGCCAGCGCGCCGGCTTGTAGTCGGCAGCCAGTGTGGCCAGGCGTGCGGCCAGCGGTGCGTAGTGGCCACCCTCGAGAAAACGCCGGCGGGCCTCGACCATGGCGGCGTTGTCGCCGGGGGCGCGGCTGTTTTTGTGTTGCACCGGCAGGAGGTTGTAGTAACCCTGCCGGGCGCGATCGAAGCTGTGGCGGTTTGCACAGGCCAGGCCGCTGGCGCTCGGCTCCAGCGGCGTCTGGCAGATGGGGCAGATCAGGCTCATGCGAGGAGTTTTACCAGCGTCTGATAGTAAATCTCGGTGAGCAGATCGAGGTCGCTGGCCAGTACGCGCTCGTTGATCTGGTGGATGGTGGCGTTGACCGGGCCGAGCTCGACCACCTGAGTGCCCAGGGTGGCGATGAAGCGACCGTCGGAGGTGCCGCCGCTGGTGGACGGCGTGGTCTCGCGACCGGTGACGTTCTTGATGCTGGCGGCCACGGCGTCGAGCAATTCGCCCGGCTGAGTGAGGAACGGCAGACCGGACAGCGCCCATTCCAGGTGGTAGTCCAGACCGTGCTTGTCGAGAATGGTGGTGACGCGCTGCTGCAGCTCCTCGACGGTGGATTCGGTGGAGAAGCGGAAGTTGAACACCGCTTTCAGCTCGCCGGGGATGACGTTGGTCGCGCCAGTGCCGGAGTTGAGATTGGACACCTGGAAGCTGGTCGGCGGGAAGTAGTCGTTGCCATGATCCCAATGTTCGGCGGCCAGTTCGGCCAGCGCCGGGGCGGCCAGATGAATCGGATTCTTCGCCAGGTGCGGGTAGGCGACGTGGCCCTGTTTGCCGTACACGGTGAGGGTGCAGCCGAGGGAGCCACGGCGGCCGTTCTTCACCACGTCACCGAGCAGAGTGGTGCTCGACGGTTCGCCGACGATGCACCAGTCCAGGCGCTCGTTACGCTCGCGCAGGCGCTCGACCACCGCCTTGGTGCCATGCTGAGCCGGGCCTTCCTCGTCGCTGGTGATGAGGAAGGTGATGGCGCCCTTGTGCTGCGGGTAGTCGGCGACGAAGCGCTCCACGGCAATGATCATGCTCGCCAGGCTGCCTTTCATGTCCGCTGCGCCACGGCCGCAGAGCATGCCGTCTTCATCGACGCGCACGTCGAACGGCTGGTACTGCCAGGCGTCCAGCGGGCCGGTGGGCACCACATCGGTGTGGCCGGCGAAGCACAGCACCGGGCCGTCGCCACCGCGTTTGGCCCAGAAGTTCTCCACCTCTTCGATGCGCATGCGCTCAACCTCGAAGCCGCACGCGGCCAGACGGCGCATCATCAGCTCCTGGCAACCTTCGTCGACCGGGGTCACGGACGGGCGGCGGATGAGGTCGAAAGCGAGTTCCAGGGTCGGGGTGAGGGGGGCGGTCATGGCGGCTCCGGTACAGCGGCTGGCGTGAAAGCTGGCCATATTACCGTGAAAGTCGCGCAGCGACGCCATCCTTGATGCCCTTCTCCCTCTGGGAGAAGGTGGCGCGAAGCGCCGGATGCGGCGTACTGCTTGACGACGGCTAATGCCGATCAGATAAGGCTGCCAAAGCGGCCTTTCGTAGGAGCTCCGCCCCGGGGCGAAGCTTTTCAATTGCGCATCGCCCTGGTTCGCGGCGGGGCGCCGCTCCTACGCATTGGCAACGTCGACGCTTAACTGACTGGCATTAGGCCGACGGCTGACCTGTTCGACAGGCTTGGGTGGGCAGGGTGCTATCTCTATAATGCGCGCCTTCCTGCAGGGGGTGTGATGGGTACTGACGATCAGCGATTCGGCGGCATAGCCCGGCTTTACGGCCAGGAGGGCTATCAACGACTGGCAGCGGCGCACGTGGCGGTAGTCGGCATCGGCGGCGTCGGTTCCTGGGCGGCCGAGGCGCTGGTGCGTTCGGGCGTCGGCGAGATTTCCCTGTTCGACCTGGACGATGTCTGCATCACCAACACCAATCGCCAGGTGCACGCCGTCGAAGGCGCGGTGGGCAAGGCCAAGGTCGACGAGATGGCCGCGCGCATCCGCGCCATCAACCCGGCCTGCGTGGTGCATGCGGTGGCGGATTTCGTTACCCGCGAGACCATGGCCGAGTACATCACCGAGCAGCTCGACGGTGTGATCGACTGCATCGACAGCGTGCCGGCCAAGGCGGCGCTGATCGCCTGGTGCAAGCGGCGCAAGATCCAGATCGTCACCACCGGCGGCGCGGGCGGGCAGGTCGACCCGACGCAGATTCAGGTCACCGACCTGAACAAGACCTTCAACGACCCGCTGGCGGCCAAGGTACGCAGCCTGTTGCGCCGCGACTATGGCTTCTCGCGTACGCCGGGCCGCACCTACAGCGTCCCTTGCGTGTTCTCCACCGAGCAACTGCGTTACCCCAAGCCGGATGGCACGGTCTGTCAGGCCAAGGGCTTCGTCGGTGAAGGGGTGAAGCTCGACTGCGCGGGCGGTTTCGGCGCGGTGATGATGGTCACCGCCAGCTTCGGCATGGCTGCTGCGGCCAAGCTGGTGGACAAACTGGTGGCTGGCGCACGCCGCCCGGCGGAGCGCCAATCGAAAACCTGAGAAACTTCCGTGCGCGCTGCGTTTGACTATGCTGGGCGAAGGGAGAGGTTGCAGTAGCCGACAGGGAGACGTCGAACATGATCCGTATCAGAGGTGATTTGTGTCGTACCTGTTTTGTAGCGTCTCGCTGAGAAGACGCTGGGCACGGATGCTCGCCTCCCTGACGCTACCTGTTTTGCTGATAGCCCTTGGGCCCGTTCAGGCCGAGCCACAGAAGCTGCGTATCGGCACCGGCGACTGGGCGCCCTATGTCGACCAGGAGCGCAGTGATGGTGGCGCTCTGGCGCGACTGATCAGCGCAGTGTTCGCTGAAGCGGGTTACCAGGTCGAATTCATCTTCCATCCCTGGGACCGCAACGTACTGATGCTGCAGCAGGGGCAGTTGCACGCGATCATGCCCTATAGCTGCAGCCCCAGTCGGCTCAATTACGGCATTTGTAGCGACCCGCTGGTGCGCGGGGAGATCGTTCTGTTCCATCGTCGCGATCAGGCGTTCGACTGGACCTCGGTCGAGGACTTGTTGAAGTATCACATCGGCACGACGCTGGGTTACTCCTACGGCCCGGCGTTCGACGATGCGCTGCAGGCTGGCCGCCTGAGCGTCGAGCAGAATGGCAAGGAGGACACCAGCTTTCGTCTTCTGGAGTTGGGGCGTATCGACCTGCATCCACAGGACCGCGCTGTCGGCTATGCCATGTTGAATCGTTTGTTTCCGGAAGATGGCGGTAAAATCGTGCATCATCCGCGGCAGTTGAATACCGAGCCGCTGCGCTTGCTGTTTCGCAAGGACGATCCTGAGAGTGTCAAGCTGTTGCGCGTGTTCAATGCCAGGCTGCGTGACTTTGCTCAGCGTGGTGACCTGCAGCGTCTACAGCAGGCGCTTAATTCCGGTAACGCCGATGACTGGAAACCCAGCACCTCGGCCCAGGCCGTGCGGGACTGAAGCGCACCTGCCTACCCCCTTCCTCCAAGAGTTTTCTGCATGCTCAATAACGATGTACTGCGCAGCTTGCGCTATTTGCTGGATGTCAGCGATGGCAAGCTGGAAGAGCTATGCCGGTTGGCGGATTATCCCGTCGAACCGGGCCTGATCTCGGCCTGTCTGCTGCGTGAGGACGAGCCTGGGTATCGTTCCTGCAGCGATGTGCTGCTGGCGCACGTGCTTGAAGGCCTGGTGTTTTACAAGCGTGGCAAGGACGTTAGCCGGCCGCGCCTGCCGGTGGAAAAACGCCTGAGTAACAACCTGATCTTGAAGAAGCTGCGCGTGGCCTTCGAGCTGCGCGACGACGATATCCAGGCGCTTTTGCAAGCGGTCGACCTGCCGATGACCAAGGCCGAGCTTGGCGCCCTGTTTCGCGCGCCGGGTCACAAGCACTTTCGCGAGTGCGGCGATCAGATCCTGCGCAATTTTCTGCGGGGGCTGACGTTGCGCGAGCGGGGCAAGAGCGACTGAAAGCTTCGCCCCGGGGCGGGGCTCCTACGCGATGGAGTGGCGGCAAGCGCCCCGCGACGAATGGTTTTTAGGCGGAGCGCCCCGCCAACTCGCGCATACGCTGCAGCACCGCGTTGAGACCATTGCTGCGCGAGGGCGATAGCTGCCGCTGCAGCCCCAACTGGTTGAACCAGTCGACCAGATCGACACTGGCCAGCTCGGCGCGAGGCAGACCTTCGACACGCGCCAGCAGCACCGCCAGCAAGCCACGCAGCAGGCGGGCGTCGCTGCTGGCGCGAAAGTGCAGGTGCTCGTCGCGTTGTTCGGCGATCAGCCAGACCGGGCTCTCGCAGCCATGCACGCGGTGCTCGTCGAGGCGTTCGGTTTCGCTCAATGGCTCCAGACGTTCGCCCCATTGCATCAGCAGGCGCGCGCGCTGTTCCCAGCCGTGGCAGGCGGCAAAGGCTTCCAGTGCTTCCTGAGCGGCGACTGACAGGCTCATGGCGAGAGACTCCCGTAGCATGTAGGAGCGGCTGGGCGGCATTCCGTTTCAGCTGCGATGCTCCGGGTGCCAATATTCGCGGCTGACGCCGCTCCTACGACGAACCATTGGCCGCGCTTCAACGCAGCAACTCCAGGGCGTTATCCAGAGCGCTGAAAAATCGCTGCAGGTCCTCGCTGTCGTTGTACAGACCGAGCGAGACGCGAATCGCACCACTCAGCCCCAGGCTTTTCATCAGCGGCATGGCGCAGTGATGCCCGGCGCGCACGGCGATGCCCTGTTCGCTGAGCAGGTGAGCCAGGTCGGCGTTATGCACGCCGTCGACGCAGAAACTGGCAAGCGCCAACTGCGGCTCGCCGAGCTGACGCACGCCGTTGCGGCTTTGCAGGCCGGCCAGCAGTTCGGCATGCAGGGCCGTTTCATGATGTGCCACGGCGGTGTGATCCAGCCCGTTTAGCCAGTCCAGTGCTGCGCCCAGGGCTATGACCGCTGAAACCGCTGGTGTGCCGGCCTCGAAACCCAATGGAGCAGGGCGAAAGCGCGCGCTCTGGTAGTCGGCATCGAGCACCATTTCACCGCCGAATTGCCAGTGCTGCAATTTGCCCAACGCTTCGCGGCGGCCATACAGCAGGCCGATGCCATCCGGGCCGTAGAGCTTATGTGACGAGCACACGTAGAAATCACAGCCCAGCGCCTGCAGATCGTGGCGACCATGCACCGCACCCTGCGCGCCGTCGACCACGCTGAATGCGCCTTGCGCGCGTGCCAGGGCCAGCAGCTCGGCAAGCGGTTGCCAGCGGCCAAGCACGTTGGACAGCTGCGAGACCGCCAACAGTCGGGTGCGCGGGCCGATCAGCCGAGCCGCTTGCTGCAGATCGATACTGCCGGTGTGATCCAGCGGCAATACCACCAACTCGAGATTGCGGCGCTTGGCCAGTTGCTGCCAGGGCAGCAGATTGGCGTGATGCTCCAGCGCGCTGATGACGACTTGCTCGCCAGGCTGCAGCAGATGCTCCAGGCCATAGGCCAGCAGATTGAGTGATTCGGTGCTGCCGCGGGTAAAGATGATCTCATCGCTGCCGGCCGCATTCAGCCATTGTGCAGCCTTGCTGCGTGTGGCCTCGAAGGCGCGGGTGGCACGTTCACCTGGCAGGTGCTGGGCACGATGCACGTTGGCCACGCCGCTGCCCAGGTAGCCGAGCAGGGTGTCCAGCACCGCCTGTGGTTTCTGTGCAGTGGCGGCGCTGTCCAGATAGGTCTGGCCTTCGGCTTCGAGGGCGAGAATGCCGGGGAAGTCGGCACGCCAGGGGGAGGTCAGTGACATGGTTTGTCAGATCCGCGTGGTTTTGCCCTCACCCCCGGCCCCTCTCCCGGAGGGAGAGGGGAGGTATGACGATCAATTGTGGGCGTGCAGGGCTTCGTTCAGCTCGACGGCCGACTTGTGGGTCTTGCACTCCACGGCGCCGGTCAGCGAGTTGCGACGGAACAGCAGATCCGGCTGGCCAGCCAGGTCGCGTGCCTTGACCACCTTGACCAGGGCGTTGCCCTCGTCGAGCAGGTTCACCTTGGTGCCTGCGGTGATGTATAGGCCGGCTTCGACGGTGTTGCGGTCGCCCAGCGGGATGCCGATGCCGGCGTTGGCACCGATCAGGCAGCCTTCGCCGACGCTGATGATGATGTTGCCGCCGCCGGACAGGGTGCCCATGGTCGAGCAGCCGCCGCCCAGGTCGGAACCCTTGCCGACGAAGACGCCAGCGGAAACGCGGCCTTCGATCATGCCCGGGCCTTCGGTGCCGCCGTTGAAGTTGACGAAGCCTTCGTGCATCACGGTGGTGCCTTCGCCGATATAGGCGCCCAGGCGCACACGGGCGCTGTCGGCGATACGCACACCGGCCGGCACCACGTAGTCGGTCATTTTCGGGAACTTGTCCACCGAGAAGACTTCCAGCAGCTTGCCCTTCAGGCGTGCTTCCAGCTGGCGCTCGGCCAGCTCGCTGAGATCGACGGCGCCCTGGCTGGTCCAGGCCACGTTGGGCAGCAGCGGGAAAATGCCGGCCAGGCTCAGGCCGTGCGGCTTGACCAGACGATGCGACAGCAGGTGCAGCTTGAGGTAGGCCTCCGGGGTGCTGGTCAGCGCGGCATCTTCAGCCAGGAAGGTGGCGACCAGCGGGTTGTGGCTTTCGGCCAGACGGGTCAGCAGCGCCGCTTGAGCGGCGTCCACGCCTTTCAGGGCTTCGGCCAGGTCAGCGGCCTGTGTGGTGGTGAAGGCGATGGCCTGGTTGCCGCCCTGGTAGCCGAGCTTCTCGGCGGCCTTGGCTACCAGCTCGCTGGCCGGATTGAGCAGCGGCAGGGCGTAGAAGACTTCCAGCCAGTTGCCCTGGCGGTTCTGGGTGCCAACACCAAAGGCGATGCTGTAAAGGGAGGTGCTCATTAGATGGGGTTCCTTGCAACGAAATCGGGTGAGGTTGATCAGGCCAGCGCGGCTTGGTAGTTATCCGGCTTGAAGCCGACCAGGGTCTTGTCGCCCAGGTCGAGTATCGGGCGCTTGATCATCGAGGGTTGGGCCAGCATCAGTTCGATGGCCTTGGCCTGGTCGAGATCGGCTTTCTGCGCGTCGTCCAGCTTGCGGAAGGTGGTGCCGGCACGGTTCAGGATGGTCTGCCAGCCATGCTCGTTGCACCACTTTTCCAGGTTTGCACGGTCGATTCCGACGCTCTTGTAGTCGTGAAAGGCATAGTCGACCTGGTGTTCATCGAGCCAGGTTCTGGCCTTTTTCATCGTGTCGCAGGCCTTGATGCCATACAGGACGTAACTCATTGATCTTCCTCTGATGAGTGGCGTGCCGGAAGGTCCGGGAAATACGGCGGGCCATTATGCCACGTCGCGTCCAGACGTGGCGGCGGCTGTCGCTGCGATGTGTTACGGAGTCGGAGACTAGCGGCTAAAGCCCCGCCCACAGGCTCTGCAGAGGCTCAGGCGCTGCGAATGAAACGGGCAATACGCTCGGCGGCCTCGATGCACTCGGCCAGTGGTGCTACCAGTGCCATGCGCACACGGCCGGCACCCGGGTTGACGCCGTTCACTTCGCGCGACAGGTACGAGCCGGGCACCACGGTGACGTGCTCGGTGGCGAACAGGTCATGGGTGAACAGGGTGTCGTCACCCGGAGTACGTGCCCACAGGTAGAAGCCGCCATCGGGGCGCTGTACGTCCATCACCGGGGCGAGGATGTCCAGCACGGCAGCGAACTTCTCGCGGTACAGGTCACGGTTGGCGCGTACATGTGCTTCGTCATTCCAGGCGGCAACGCTGGCCAGCTGGGTTTGTACCGGCATGGCGCAGCCGTGGTAGGTGCGATAGAGCAGGAAGTGCTTGAGGATGTCGGCGTCGCCAGCGACGAAGCCCGAGCGCAGACCCGGCAGGTTGGAGCGCTTGGACAGGCTGTGGAACACCACGCAGCGTTTGAAATCGTTGCGCCCCAGCTCGGCGCAGGCGCTGAGCAGGCCCGGTGGCGGGGCGTCTTCATCGAAATACAGCTCGCTGTAGCACTCGTCGGCGGCGATGACGAAGTCGTGCACGTCGGCCAGGACGATCAGTTTCTTCAGCGTCTCGACCGGGATCAGCGCGCCGGTGGGGTTGCCTGGCGAGCAGAGGAAGAGAATCTGGCAGCGCTGCCAGATTTCGCTCGGCACTGCGTCGAAGTCCGGGTTGAAGCCATGGGCTTCCAGGCACGGCAGATAGTGCGGCTCGGCGCCGGCAAGGAACGCAGCACCTTCATAGATCTGATAGAAGGGGTTAGGGCTGACCACCAGGCCCTTGGCGTTGCGGTCGACCACCGTCTGGGTGAAGGCGAACAGCGCTTCGCGGGTACCATTGACCGGCAACACGTGGCGTGCGGCATCCAGCCAGCCAGTCGGCACGCCGAAGCGACGTTCGCACCAGTTGGCAATGCTCTGGCGCAGCTCCGGCAAGCCGAGCGTGGTCGGGTAGACGGCGAGCTTGTCGAGATTGGCGGTCAGCGCCTGGCCGACGAAGTCAGGCGAGCGATGCTTGGGTTCGCCGATGGACAGGGCGATGGCACGCTTGTCGGCCGGTGGCTGCACGCTGCCGAGCAGGGCGCGCAGTTTCTCGAAGGGGTAGGGCTGGAGCTGGTCGAGAGCTGGGTTCATCGATACTTCCGCAAATCAGATGGAAAATTGGGCCGGCTGGATACTGGGCTCGGACAGACGACGGACGATGGTTTCCTGCAGGCGTGCGCAGAGTTCGGGATCGGACAGCGGCTGGCCCTTGTCGTCGGTAATGAAGAATACGTCCTCGACCCGTTCGCCGAGGGTGGCGATCTTGGCGTTCTGCAACGACAGGTCGTATTCGAGGAAGATTCGCCCGATCCGCGCCAACAGGCCGGGGCGGTCCGGTGCGGTCAGTTCGAGGATGGTCACCGGGCGCTGCGCATCATTGTGAATGGTCACCTGCGGCGCGAAGGCGAAGTGCTTGAGCTGGCGCGGTACGCGGCGCTGGATGATGGTCGGGTAGTCGTCCGGGTTCTTCAGTGCTTCGATCAGGCCTTCGCGAATCTGCTGGATGCGTGCCGGGTTGTTGCCGATCGAGCCGCCGTCGGCATCCAGCACCACGTAGGTATCGAGGGTGAACTGGCTGGTGGAGGTGATGATCCGTGCGTCGTGAATGTTCAGGTTGAGCTGGCTCATCGCGGCTACGGTCACGGCGAAGAAGTCATGCTGGTCCGGCGCATAGATGAAGATCTGCGTGCCGCCCTCGAACTCGCGCTGGGTGGTTTCCTTCATCAGCACCAGCGGACCGCCATCGTTGGGATGCTGGAGAATGGCATCGGTGTGCCAGGCCACGTCGTTGGCCGTGTGGCGCAGGAAGTAGTCGTCGCCCAGCTGGCTCCACAGTTGTTCGGCATCGTCCGGGTCGGTGCCACCGCGCACCAGGATGTCGAGGGCGGCGCTCTGGGTCTGGCGAATCTGCTCTTCGCGATCCAGCGGGTTTTCCAGGCCGCGGCGCAGGGCGCGCTTGGTCTCGGTATAGAGCTGGCGCAGCAGGCTGGCACGCCAGGAATTCCACAGGCTGGGGTTGGTGGCGTTGATGTCGGCCACGGTCAGCACGTAGAGATAATCCAGGTGCGTCTGGTCGCCGACGAACTGGGCGAAATCGTGAATCACCTGCGGGTCGGAAAGGTCCTTGCGCTGCGCGGTGGTGGACATCACCAGGTGGTGCTGCACCAGCCAGACGATCAGCGCGCTGTCCCAGGCCGGCAGGTGGTGGCGGCGGGCGAAGGCTTCGGCGTCCACCGCGCCCAGCTCCGAATGATCACCGCCACGGCCCTTGCCGATATCGTGATACAGGCCGGCGAGGTAGATCAGCTCCGGCTTGGGCAGCTTGTCGATGAGCTTGCTGGCCAGAGGGAATTTCTCCGCCAGCTCCGGCCAGCGAAACTTGCGCAGGTGCTTGATCAGGTTGAGCGTGTGCGCATCGACCGTATAGATGTGGAACAGGTCGTGCTGCATCTGCCCGATGATATGGCCGAACTCCGGCAAATAACGGCCGAGAATGCCGTAGCGGTTCATCCGCCGCAGGTTGCGATGGATGCCTTCCTTGCACTTGAACAGCTCGATGAACAGGCTGGTGTTGCGGATGTCCTTGCGGAACTCGTCGTCGATCAGGTGGCGGCTGTCACGCAGCAGGCGGATGCTGTCGGCACGTACACCCTTGATTTCCGGGTGCTGCGCCATCAGCACAAAGATTTCGATGATGGCGAAGGGCGTGCGCTTGAACACGTTCGGGTGGGTGACTTCGATATAGCCGTCGCGCACCTGGAACCGGCTGTTCAGGGGCGTGGCCGGGCCGCTTTCGCCGGCGCGCAGGATCACTTCCTCGAAGTGCTGGTTGATCAGGTCCGACAGCTCGGAAATCCCCATCACTACGCGGTAGTACTTCTGCATGAAGTGTTCGATGCTGCGCTTGCCGTCGCCGTCCTGATAGCCGAACAGGGCGGCGATCTTGGCCTGGTGATCGAACAGCAGGCGGTCTTCGGCGCGCCCGGCGAGCATGTGCAGGGCGTAGCGCACCTTCCACAAAAATTCCTGGCTGGAGGACAGCAGGGTGTATTCGCTTTCCAGCAGGAAGCCGTGGCCGACCAGGGCTTGCAGGTTCAGCGTGCCGAACTGGCGGCGCGCCACCCAGAGCACGGTCTGGATGTCGCGCAGGCCGCCGGGCGAGCCCTTGATGTTGGGTTCGAGGTTGTACTCGGTGTCGTTGTACTTGGCATGACGCGCTCTGCGTTCGTCGCGCTTGGCCAGGTAGAAGTGCTTGCTCGGCCACATCTGATCGGTGCTGGTCACCTGCTGCATGCGCTGGCGCAGGTGTTCGGGGCCGGCGATGGTGCGGCTTTCCATCAGGTTGGTGATCACCGTCAGGTCGGCGCGCGCCTCTTCGGCGCATTCGTCGACCGAGCGCACGCTCTGGCCGACTTCCAGGCCGATGTCCCAGAGCAGGGTGAGAAAGCCTTCGATCGGCTCGCGGAAGATTTCGTGATCATTGCTGCCCAGCAGGATCAGCAGGTCGATGTCCGAGTAAGGGTGCAGCTCGCCACGGCCGTAGCCGCCAACGGCGAGCAGGGCGATGTCGGCATCCTCGCTCCAGGTGAAGCGCTTCCAGGCTTCCTGCAGGATCTGATCGACGAACCAGGCGCGATCCTCGACCAGGCGGCGAATGTCACGGCCGGCACGAAAGCGCGCATCGAGCACTTCATGCGCGCCGCGGATGGCCTTCTTGAATGCGGCGATGGGGCTGGATTTCAGGGCCAGCTCGGCCTGGAACTGACCGCGGTCAAACAGTTCGGGGTCCATCTGCGGCATGCAGTTGCCTTCCTTATATAAGGTGGGGCGCGCTATGCGCACCACAAGCTTCAATGGTGCGCACGGCGCACCCTACGGATCGCGGTCAGGCCGAGGTGCGCGGCAGGGTGTCGTCGCTGCGCAGGGTCAGGATCTCATAGCCGTCTGCGGTGACCAGCACAGTGTGCTCCCATTGCGCGGAAAGCTTGCGGTCCTTGGTGATGGCGGTCCAGCCGTCGCCGAGCAGGCGGGTTTCCGGGCGGCCCTGGTTGATCATCGGCTCGATGGTGAAGGTCATGCCTTCCTTGAGCTCCATGCCGGTGCCGGCCTTGCCGTAGTGCAGCACCTGCGGCTCTTCATGGAACACGGCGCCGATGCCGTGCCCACAGTATTCGCGCACCACGGAGAAACCGTTCTTCTCGGCATGTTTCTGGATCACCTCGCCGATGTCGCCCAGGCGGGTGCCCGGCTTGACCAGTTCGATGCCTTTATACATGCACTCCTGGGTGACCTTGGCCAGGCGCTCAGCCCATTCGGCAACCTTGCCGACCATGAACATCTTGCTGGTATCGCCGTGGTAACCGTCCTTGATCACGGTGACGTCGATGTTCAGCACGTCGCCGTCTTTCAGTGGCTTGTCGCTGGGGATGCCGTGGCACACCACATGGTTGACCGAGGTGCAGATCGACTTGGGAAAGCCCTTGTAGTTGAGCGGGGCGGGGATGGCCTGCTGCACGTTGACGATGTAGTCATGGCAGATGCGATCCAGCTCTTCGGTGGTGACGCCCGGCTTGACGTGCTCGCCGATCATCTCCAGCACTTCGGCGGCCAGGCGGCCAGCCACGCGCATTTTCTCGATTTCTTCGGCGGATTTGATGGTGACGGTCATATCGGGCTCTCGAGTGTACGCAGAAAAGGGGCATATATTAGCAGCTACGTGGTGCAAGCCCCAAAGGCAGCTGCAAGCATCGAGTCGCATGTGTTAATGAGCGGGCTTTGCCCTAATGTCAGTCAGTTAAGCGCCTAGACACTTGGTTTACGGGCGCTGCAATCGTATAGGAAGGAATTTAACTGTTGCCAGTCGGTTCGATTTGTAGGGTGGGTCGGGCGGCGCTCCGTTTCAGCCCACGCCGGCCGCCGTTGGTGGGCTGAAGCCCACCCTGCAAGAGCAAAAAACCTTATCTGATCGGCATTAGGGTCTGTTGCCGTTTCGACGCGAGCCGCGTTGCTGCGCCAAATTGCGCCACGCAACCCGAAGGGACGGGCCGGTTTTTGCGTGGTACGTCGTTACTCGACGGCTCATTTGGGCGACCAAACTTCGCGTCTCGCGCCTGGTCCCACGCAAAAACTGGCTCCGTCGCGGCCGTGCGCGAAACGGCAACAGACCCTAGGCTTCGCCCCTGTTTACGGCGTTTGCCTTGTAGCTTGTCGCTGCTTTCTGTGGTATAAAACGCGCCGCTTTACGGGCAGTGCGTCCGAAAGCTTAAACCCACACACGTATCGACACGGTTTCCTGGGTGCCTTCGACAAGTTCGAGGGTTGGAAACTGGGATGCGTGGAGGCCTAACCCGACTTATCAAGGAACTATCATGTCCCAAGTCACTATGCGCGATATGCTGAAGGCCGGTGTGCACTTCGGCCACCAGACCCGTTACTGGAACCCGAAAATGGGCAAGTACATTTTCGGCGCGCGCAATAAGATTCACATCATCAACCTCGAGAAAACCCTGCCGATGTTCAACGACGCCCTGTCGTTCGTTGAGAAGCTGGCTGCTGGCAAGAACAAGATTCTGTTCGTTGGCACCAAGCGTTCCGCTGGCAAGATCGTTCGCGAAGAAGCGGCTCGTTGCGGCTCGCCGTTCGTCGATCACCGCTGGTTGGGCGGCATGCTGACCAACTACAAGACCATCCGTGCTTCGATCAAGCGCCTGCGCGAGCTGGAAACCCAGTCCCAGGACGGCACCTTCGCCAAGCTGACCAAGAAAGAAGCCCTGATGCGTACCCGTGATCTGGAAAAACTGGATCGCAGTCTGGGTGGTATCAAGGACATGGGCGGTCTGCCGGACGCTCTGTTCGTGATCGACGTTGACCACGAGCGCATCGCTATCACCGAAGCCAACAAGCTGGGCATCCCGGTTATCGGCGTTGTCGATACCAACAGCAGCCCGGAAGGCGTTGACTACATCATCCCGGGTAACGACGACGCCATCCGCGCCATCCAGCTGTACATGGGTGCCATGGCCGACGCTGTGATCCGTGGTCGCAGCAACGCTGGCGGCGCGACTGAAGAGTTCGTCGAAGAAGCTGCTGCCGAGAGCGCCGAAGGCTAAGCGTTAACGCCAAGCATTTAGCGTTATGCGCTGTGCAAGAAGGGGGCTAGGCCTAATGCTGATCAGATAAGTTCGTCACCACCCCCTCCTACTTGCAGTAGAGGGGGCGCTTTTCGTAGGAGCCAGCTTGCTGGCGATGCTTTTTATGGCGGATCGCCGGCAAGCCGGCTCCTACAAAGATCGAGTGCAACGGCTTAACTGACTGGCATTAGTGCTAGGCCCCCTTTTTGCCACTCAAAGATTTGATTTGGTTGAAGACCTACCGAGAGGATTTTCAAGATGGCAGAAATTACTGCAGCCCTGGTTAAAGAACTGCGCGAGCGTACCGGCCAAGGCATGATGGAATGCAAGAAGGCCCTGGTTGCCGCTGGTGGCGACATCGAGAAAGCCATTGATGACATGCGCGCTTCCGGTGCCATCAAGGCTGCCAAGAAGGCCGGCAACATCGCCGCTGAGGGCTCCATCGCCGTTCGCGTCGAGGGTGGCCGTGGCGTGATCATCGAAGTCAACTCGCAGACCGACTTCCTGGCTCTGCAGGACGACTTCAAGGCCTTCGTCAAGGAAAGCATCGACGAAGCCTTCGAAAAGAACCTGACCGACGCTGCTCCGCTGATCGCTTCCCGCGAGTCGGCTCGTGAGGCGCTGGTTGCCAAGTGCGGCGAGAACGTCAACATCCGTCGTCTGACCGCTGTTTCCGGTGAGACCGTTGGTGCCTACCTGCACGGCCACCGCATCGGTGTTCTGGTTGTCCTGAAAGGCGGCAACGACGAGCTGGCCAAGCACGTTGCCATGCACGTTGCTGCTTCCAACCCGGCCGTGGTTTCCCCGGACCAGGTTTCCGAAGAGCTGGTTGCCAAGGAAAAGGAAATCTTCCTGCAGCTGAACGCCGAGAAGATCGCCGGCAAGCCGGAAAACATCGTCGAGAACATGGTCAAAGGTCGTATCGCCAAGTTCCTGGCCGAAGCCAGTCTGGTCGAGCAAGCCTTCATCATGGATCCGGAAGTCAAGGTCGGTGACCTGGTGAAGAAAGCCGGTGCCGAAATCGTTTCCTTCGTTCGTTACGAAGTGGGCGAGGGTATCGAGAAGGCCGAGACCGACTTCGCTGCCGAAGTTGCCGCTCAGGTTGCTGCCAGCAAGCAGTAATCGGCGGTTCGGCCAGTTGTCCCAGAGAGGCTGCCCGCTTGCGCGTGCGGCCTCTTTGCCGAATAAGGGGCGACAAATATACAAGCGGCCGTGCAACCTACGGTCGTCGGCACGTTCGAAGTGCCGGATAATTGCAGCGCGCAAGCGTGTTACAGAAGAATTTCATATCGCCGCAGGAGAGACTTGCAATGGCTCAGCAGACGACTGGTCGCCAACCTCGCTACAAACGCATTCTGCTCAAACTTAGCGGCGAAGCCCTGATGGGCTCGGAAGATTTCGGCATCGATCCCAAGGTGCTCGATCGCATGGCGCTGGAAGTCGGTCAACTGGTCGGCATCGGCGTGCAGGTCGGACTGGTGATCGGTGGTGGCAACCTGTTCCGCGGCGCAGCACTGTCCGCTGCCGGCATGGATCGCGTTACCGGTGACCATATGGGCATGCTGGCGACCGTGATGAACGCGCTGGCCATGCGTGATGCGCTGGAACGCTCGAACATCCCGGCCATCGTTATGTCGGCGATTTCCATGGTCGGCGTGACCGATCATTACGATCGCCGCAAGGCCATGCGCCACCTGAAAACCGGTGAGGTGGTGATCTTCGCAGCGGGTACCGGCAACCCCTTCTTCACCACCGATTCGGCCGCCTGTCTGCGTGCCATCGAGATCGATGCGGACGTGGTACTGAAGGCGACCAAGGTCGATGGCGTGTACACTGCCGACCCGTTCAAAGACCCGCATGCCGAAAAGTTCGAGCGCCTGACCTATGACGAAGTGCTCGATCGCAAGCTGGGGGTGATGGATCTGACCGCCATCTGCCTGTGCCGCGATCACAACATGCCGCTGCGGGTCTTCAACATGAACAAGCCCGGCGCCCTGCTGAACGTTGTAGTGGGTGGCGCCGAAGGAACTCTGATCGAGGAGGATGCACAATGATCAACGATATCAAGAAAGACGCTCAGGAACGCATGAGCAAGTCCCTGGAGGCGCTGGGTCGCAACCTTGCTTCCATTCGTACCGGTCGTGCCCATCCGAGCATTCTCGATAGCATCAAGGTCCCGGCCTGGGGCAGCGACATGCCGCTCAATCAGGTAGCCGCGATCACCGTCGAAGATGCGCGCACCCTGAAGATCGTCGCTCACGACAAGAGCCTCAGCGCCGCCATCGAGAAGGCCATTCTGACTTCCGACCTGGGCCTGAACCCGAGCAGCGCCGGCACTACCATTCGCGTACCGATGCCAGCCCTGACCGAGGAAACCCGCAAGGGCTACACCAAGCAGGCGCGTGGGGTTGCTGAAGATGCCAAGGTCGCGGTGCGCAATGTGCGTCGTGATGCCCTGGCCGAGCTGAAGAAACTGTCCAAGGCCAAGGAAATCAGCGAGGACGAAGAGCGTCGTGCCGCTGACGAGCTGCAGAAAATCACCGACAAGTTCATCGGTGACATAGACAAGGCGCTCGAGGTCAAAGAAGCGGACCTGATGGCCGTTTGACGGCTCGGCGCCCATACATGGACAAGAACAAGCAGGGGGCGGTGCCGCGGCATGTCGCCATCATTATGGATGGCAACAACCGCTGGGCGAAGAAGCGCCTGTTGCCTGGTGTGGCAGGGCACAAGGCCGGGGTCGATGCGGTTCGCGCGGTAATCGAAGTCTGTGCCGAGTCGGGTGTCGAGGTGCTAACCCTGTTCGCCTTTTCTAGTGAAAACTGGCAGCGCCCGGCCGAAGAGGTCGGCGCGCTGATGGAGTTGTTCCTCGGTGCGCTGCGTCGTGAGGCCAAGCGTCTGCTGGATAATGACATTAGCCTGCGCATCATCGGGGACCGCTCGCGGTTTCATCCCGAGTTGCAGGCAGCCATGCGTGAGGCCGAGCAACTGACAGCCGGCAACCGGCGTTTCACCTTGCAGATCGCGGCCAACTACGGCGGTCAGTGGGATATCGCTCAGGCGGCTCAACGCCTGGCACGTGAGGTGCAGGCGGGGCATCTGCAGCCAGAGGACATCACCCCACATTTGCTCCAGGGCTGCCTGGCTACCGGTGACCTGCCCTTGCCCGATCTGTGCATCCGTACGGGGGGCGAGCACCGCATAAGCAATTTCCTTCTGTGGCAGTTGGCTTACAGCGAACTGTACTTTTCCGACCTGTATTGGCCGGACTTCAAGCACGAGGCCATGCGCAAGGCGCTGGCCGATTTCGCTACCCGCCAGCGTCGCTTCGGCAAGACCAGCGAGCAGGTGGAAGCTGAGGCGCGCTCTTAATGCTCAAACAACGAATCATCACGGCGCTGGTATTGCTGCCTATCGCTCTGGGCGGCTTTTTCCTGCTCGATGGCGCTGCTTTTGCCTGGTTCATTGGTCTGGTAGTGACGCTGGGCGCCTGGGAGTGGGCGCGCCTGGCGGGGCTCCAGGCGCAGCCGCTGCGGGTGGCTTATGCCGCTGCAGTGGCCGTATTGCTCGCGGCGCTGTACATGTTTCCGCTGTTCGCGCCCGTGCTGTTGGCGGTGGCAGTGCTGTGGTGGCTGGCGGCGACCTTCCTGGTGCTGACCTATCCCGATAGCAGCCGCTACTGGGGGGCAATGCCGGGGCGCTTGCTGATTGGCTTGCTGATTCTGCTGCCGGCCTGGCATGGGCTGGTGCTGCTCAAGCAATGGCCTCAGGCCAATGCGCTGATCATTGCGGTGATGGTGCTGGTCTGGGGCGCGGATATTGGTGCCTACTTCTCCGGCAAGGCCTTCGGCAAGCGCAAGCTGGCACCCAGGGTCAGCCCGGGCAAGAGCTGGGAAGGGGTGTATGGTGGTCTGGCTGTCAGTCTGTCGATCACCTTGGTGGTCGGCCTGCAGCAGGGTTGGTCGGTCTCCGGGTTGGTGCTGGCCCTGCTTGGCGCGGCTGTGGTGGTGCTGATCTCCGTCGTGGGCGACCTGACCGAGAGCATGTTCAAGCGTCAGTCGGGCATCAAGGACAGCAGTAATCTGTTGCCGGGCCATGGTGGTGTGCTGGACCGTATCGACAGTCTTACCGCCGCCATTCCGGTATTCGCCGCACTGCTCTGGCTGGCTGGCTGGGGCTCGTTGTGAGCGCCGTGCAGCAGGTCACGGTGCTGGGGGCGACCGGCTCCATCGGCCTCAGTACGCTGGATGTGATCGCCCGTCATCCCGGGCGTTATCAGGTGTTCGCCCTGAGCGGTTTTTCCCGGCTGGCGCAACTGCAGGCGCTGTGTGTGCAACATCGCCCGCGCTATGCCGTGGTGCCTGATGCTGAGGCGGCGCGTGAACTGCAGGGCGCTCTGCGTGCTGGCGGCCTGGTGACCGAAGTGCTGGTGGGGGAGGCAGGGCTGTGCGCCGTGTCCGCTGATCCGGCCGTCGACTGCGTGATGGCTGCCATTGTTGGCGCTGCCGGGCTCAGGCCGACGCTGGCTGCGGTGCAGGCCGGCAAGAAAGTGCTGCTGGCCAACAAGGAGGCGTTGGTGATGTCTGGCGCCCTGTTTATGCAGGCCGTCAGGCAGAGCGGGGCGGTGCTGCTGCCCATCGACAGCGAACACAACGCCATTTTCCAGTGTCTGCCCGGCGACTATGCACGCGGTTTGCAGGCAGTCGGCGTGCGCCGTGTGCTGTTGACGGCTTCCGGCGGGCCATTCCGCGAGACGCCTCTGGCCGAGCTGGAGCATGTCACGCCGGAACAGGCCTGTGCACATCCCAACTGGTCGATGGGACGTAAGATTTCGGTCGATTCGGCCAGCATGATGAACAAGGGGCTGGAGATGATCGAGGCCTGCTGGCTGTTCGATGCCCGCCCCGAGCAGATCGAGGTGGTCATCCACCGGCAGAGCGTGATTCACTCGCTGGTCGATTACATCGACGGTTCGGTGCTGGCCCAGCTGGGCAATCCGGATATGCGCACGCCGATTGCCCACGCCTTGGCCTGGCCGGAGCGTATCGACTCAGGCGTATCGCCGCTGGATCTGTTCACCGTCGGTCGCCTGGATTTCGAGCGTCCCGACGAGCAGCGCTTCCCCTGCCTGCGCCTGGCGCGCGAGGCGGCGCAGGCTGGCGGCAGTGCACCGGCGATGCTCAATGCGGCCAATGAGGTGGCAGTCGAGGCGTTCCTGCAGCGGCGCATCCGTTTCAGCGATATCGCGGGTATGATCGAGTCCGTACTGAACGCGCAGCCTGTCCAGGCTGTCGAAGCGCTCGACGCTGTTTTCGACGCTGACCGGCGTGCGCGTGAGTTGGCCGGGCAGTGGCTCGCGCGCCGTTGATCGCGGCTATGCAGGGCTGTTGCGTATCGGTGCCTGAGCATCTGGAGAAGTGAAATGAGTGGGTTGTACATGCTGGTTGGCACCCTGATCGCCTTGGGTGTCCTGGTGACCTTTCATGAGTACGGGCACTTCTGGGTAGCCCGCCGCTGCGGCGTCAAGGTGCTGCGTTTCTCCGTTGGCTTTGGTACGCCACTGGTGCGTTGGCATGACCGCCAAGGTACCGAGTTCGTCATAGCGGCCATTCCTCTGGGCGGCTACGTGAAGATGCTCGATGAGCGCGAGGGCGATGTGCCGGCCGAGCTCGCCGAGCAATCGTTCAATCGCAAGAGCGTGCGCCAGCGCATCGCTATCGTCGCTGCCGGCCCGCTGGCCAATTTCCTGTTGGCGCTGCTGTTCTTCTGGTTCGTTGCCATGCTCGGCAGTCAGCAGGTGCGCCCCGTCATTGGTGCGGTGCAGGCGGGCAGCCTGGCCGAGATGGCCGGCTTGCGTGCCGGGCAGGAGATCGTTGCGGTCAACGGTGAGGCCACCAGTGGCTGGGCGGCGGTCAACCTGCAACTGGTAAGGCGTCTGGGCGAGAGCGGTACGCTCGACCTGCGTGTGCTCGAGCCGGGTTCCACCGTCGAGACGTCCAAGCAGGTGCAGTTGGACAACTGGCTGCGCGGTGCCGATGAGCCGGACCCGATCGGTTCGCTGGGCATCCGTCCTTGGCGTCCGGCGCTGGAGCCGGTCCTGGCAGAGGTCGACGCCAAGGGACCTGCCCATGCGGCAGGTCTGCAAGCCGGAGATCGACTGCTGGCGCTCGATGGTGAGCCGCTTGCCGACTGGCAGGGGCTGGTCGATCGCGTAAGGGCATTGCCGGGCGAGGCGGTCACGTTGCGCTTCGAGCGCGCGGGGCAAGCGCAGGACGTACAGCTGACCCTGGCGTCGCGCGGCGAAGGGGAGGCCCGCAGTGGCTACCTGGGGGCTGGCGTGCAAGGCGTCGAATGGCCGCCGGAGATGCTCCGCGAGGTGCGCTACGGCCCGCTCGATGGCGTCGTCGAAGGTATGCGTCAAACCTGGTCCATGAGCCTGCTGACCCTCGATTCGCTGAAGAAAATGCTGTTCGGGGAGCTCTCGGTAAAAAACTTGAGTGGGCCGATAACCATTGCTAAAGTGGCGGGCGCTTCAGCTGAGTCAGGGCTGGGGGATTTCCTGAAATTCCTTGCATATCTGAGTATTAGCCTGGGGGTTCTCAATCTGCTGCCCATTCCTGTACTGGATGGTGGGCATCTGCTGTTTTATCTGGTCGAGTGGGTGCGTGGTCGCCCCTTGTCTGAGCGGGTTCAGGGTTGGGGGATGCAGATCGGCATCAGTCTGGTCATCGGGGTCATGTTGCTTGCCCTGGTCAACGACCTCAGCCGCCTGTAAGCATTGCTGAATACGTTCTTGAGATTTAAAGAAGTGTCGCCTAAGCGGCAGTTTTTATCGTCAGTTGGAATAAGAAAGGACTTCATGAAACGTCTGCTGCTACCTGCGGTACTGTCCGCATTGATGATCGCCGAAGTTCACGCCGAGTCCTTCACCATCTCCGATATACGCGTCAATGGCCTGCAGCGGGTGTCTGCAGGTAGCGTATTCGGCGCACTGCCGCTCAACGTGGGCGAGCAGGTAGATGATCGCCAACTGGTCGATGCCACTCGTTCTCTGTTCCGCACTGGCTTCTTCCAGGATATCCAGCTCGGTCGCGATGGCGACGTGCTGGTGGTTACCGTGGTCGAGCGTCCCTCCATCTCCGGTATCGAGATCGAAGGTAACAAGGCCATCAGCACCGAAGACCTGCTCAAGGGCCTGAACCAGTCCGGTCTGGCCGAGGGCGAGATCTTCCAGCGCGCCACTCTCGAAGGCGTGCGTAACGAACTGCAACGCCAGTATGTCGCTCAGGGCCGCTACTCGGCCGAGATCGAAGCCGAAGTGATTCCGCAGCCGCGTAACCGCGTGGCGCTGAAGATCACCATCAACGAAGGCACCGTTGCCGCTATCTCCCACATCAACGTGGTCGGCAATACCGTTTTCTCCGATGAAGATCTGGTGGATCTGTTCGAGCTGAAGACCACCAACTGGCTGTCCTTCTTCAAGAACGACGACAAGTACGCCCGCGAGAAGCTGTCCGGTGACCTCGAGCGTCTGCGTTCCTACTACCTGGATCGCGGCTACATCAACATGGATATCAGCTCCACCCAGGTATCCATCACCCCGGACAAGAAACACGTCTACATCACCGTCAACGTCGAAGAGGGTGAGAAGTACAGCGTGCGCGACGTGAAACTGTCCGGTGACCTCAAGGTGCCGGAAGAGGACGTACGTGCACTGCTGCTGGTCAAGGAAGGTCAGGTCTTCTCGCGCAAGATCATGACCACCACCAGTGAGCTGATCACCCGTCGCCTGGGTAACGAGGGTTATACCTTCGCCAACGTCAACGGCGTACCGGAAGCGCACGACGAGGACAACACCGTTTCGATCACCTTCTTCGTCGATCCGGGCAAGCGTGCTTACGTCAACCGCATCAACTTCCGCGGCAACACCAAGTCCGAAGACCAGGTGCTGCGTCGCGAAATGCGTCAGATGGAAGGTGGCTGGGCCTCGACCTACCTGATCGACCAGTCCAAGGTGCGTCTGGAACGTCTGGGCTTCTTCAAGGAAGTCAACGTCGAAACGCCACAGGTGCCGGGCACCGACGACCAGATCGACGTCAACTACAGCGTCGAAGAGCAACCGTCCGGCTCCATCACCGCCAGTGTCGGTTTCGCCCAGAACGCCGGTCTGATCCTCGGCGGTTCGATCAGTCAGAACAACTTCCTCGGTACCGGTAACCGCGTCAGCATCGGCCTGACCCGTAGCGAATACCAGACCCGATACAGCTTCGGCTTCGTTGACCCCTACTGGACCGTCGACGGCGTCAGCCTGGGTTACAACGCCTTCTACCGCACCACCGACTACGATGAGCTCGATGTCGACGTATCCAGCTACTCGGTCGACAGCCTGGGCGCCGGTATCAACATCGGCTATCCGATCAGCGAAACCGCGCGTCTGACCTACGGTCTGACCGTGCAGCAGGACAGCATCGATACCGGCCGTTACACCGTCGACGAGATCTTCGATTTCATCGAGGCCGAAGGTGACGACTACCTGAACTTCAAGGGCTCCATCGGCTGGTCCGAGTCGACCCTGAACCGTGGCGTGCTGGCCAACCGTGGTCATTCGCAGAGCCTGGTGCTGGAAACCACGCTGCCAGGTAGCGATCTGTCGTTCTACAAGCTCGACTACCGCGGCCAGGTGTTCACCCCGATCAGCGACAACTACACCCTGCGTTTCCATACCCAGCTGGGTTATGGCGACAGCTACGGTTCCACCGCTGAACTGCCGTTCTACGAACACTACTATGCCGGTGGTTTCAACTCGGTACGTGGTTTCAAGGACAGCAGCCTGGGCCCGCGCAGTACGCCTAGCAGCGGTACCAAAGCCGGTACTCTCGCTGACCCGGATCAGGATCCGCTGCCGTTCGGTGGTAACGTGCTGGTGCAGGGCGGCGTCGAGATGCTCTTCCCGCTGCCATTCGTCAAGGATCAGCGCTCGCTGCGTACCGCATTGTTCTGGGACGTGGGTAACGTCTTCGATACCAACTGCAGCTCCAGCCAGAAGAGGCTGAGCGACAGCTGCAATATCGACTTCAGCAGCATGGCCAGCTCCGTGGGTGTCGGCCTGACCTGGATCACCGCACTGGGCCCGCTGAGCTTCAGTCTGGCCATGCCGATCAAGAAGCCGGATGATGCCGATACCCAGGTATTCCAGTTCTCCCTGGGTCAAACCTTCTAATTTCGTTTCACAGAAAGCCAACAGTTTTGTTGCAGGAGTGCATTGTGCGTAAGTTGACTCAACTGGTTCTGTTCACCGCCGCCCTGATCGGCACTCCGGCGTTCGCCGAGATGAAGGTGGCCGTGCTGAACTATCAGATGGCGCTGCTCGAGTCGGATGCAGCCAAGCGCTACGCCGTCGATGCCGAGAAGAAGTTCGGCCCGCAGCTGAACAAGCTCAAGACCCTGGAAAGCGATGCCAAGCGCATTCAGGATCGCATGGTCAAGGACGGCGAGAGGATGCAGCAGGCCGAGCGCGAGCGCCTTGAGCTCGAATTCAAGCAGAAAGCCCGTGATTTCCAGTTCCAGTCCAAGGAGCTGAACGAAGCCAAGGCCATCGCTGACCGCGAGATGCTGGCCAAGCTGAAGCCGAATCTGGACAAGGCCGTCGAAGAAGTGATCAAGAACGGTAACTTCGACCTGGTGCTCGAGCGTGGTGCGGTGATCGAGGTCAAACCTCAGTACGACATCACTCGCCAGGTCATCGAGCGCATGAATCAGATGCGTTAAGCATGACTGCGACATTTACCCTCGGTCAGTTGGCCGAGCGCCTGGGCGCCACCTTGCGTGGCGCCGAAGCTAAGGTCATCACGGGCCTGGCCACCTTACAGGAGGCCGGGCCCGAACAATTGAGCTTCCTGGCCAATGCCCAGTACCGCAAGTTTCTGGCGCAGACCCAGGCCGGTGCTGTGTTGCTCACCGCAGCCGATGCTGAAGGCTATGCTGGCGATGCCTTGATTGTTGCCAATCCTTATCTGGCTTATGCCCAGCTTTCGCATGTGTTCGACCGCAAGCCCAAGGCGGCTCCCGGCATTCATGCCACTGCGCAGGTTGCAGGCGATGCTCAGATCGATCCGAGTGCGAGTATTGGCGCTTTTGCGGTTATCGAAAGCGGTGCTCGCATCGGTGCTGATGTAAGCATCGGTGCGCACTGCGTGGTGGGCGCGCGTAGCGTGATCGGTGAGGGTGGTTGGCTGGCGCCGCGCGTGACGCTGTATCACGACGTGCGTATCGGCAAGCGTGTAGTGATCCAGTCCGGCGCGGTGATCGGTGGCGAAGGCTTCGGTTTCGCCAACGAAAAGGGCGTCTGGCAGAAGATCGCACAGATCGGTGGGGTGACCATCGGTGATGACGTCGAGATCGGCGCCAACACCACGGTGGATCGCGGTGCGCTGTCCGATACCCTGATCGGTAATGGCGTGAAGCTGGATAACCAGATCATGATTGCGCACAACGTGCAGATCGGTGACAACACGGCCATGGCGGGCTGCTGTGGTATTTCCGGCAGCACCAAGATCGGCAAGAACTGCATGATCGCCGGCGGTGTGGGCATGGTTGGCCATATCGAGGTGTGCGACAACGTGTTCGTCACCGGTATGACCATGGTGACTCGCTCGATCACCGAGCCGGGCGCTTATTCTTCCGGCACTGCCATGCAACCGGCGGGCGAGTGGAAGAAGAGCGCTGCCCGCATTCGTCAGTTGGACGAGATGGCCAAGCGCCTGCGCGAGCTGGAAAAACAGCTGGCCGCCGTGACCCAGACGACAAACGTCTCATCTGATGCCTGAGTGCGGCGTGACCGTGCTCTTTTCTTTTCTTACAGGCTTAACCGGACATGATGGACATCAACGAAATTCGTGAATATTTGCCGCACCGCTATCCGTTCCTGCTGGTGGACCGCGTGGTGGACCTGGACGTCGAAGGCAAACAGATTCGCGCCTATAAGAATGTCAGCATCAATGAGCCGTTCTTCAACGGTCACTTCCCCGAGCACCCGATCATGCCGGGCGTTCTGATCATCGAGGCCATGGCGCAGGCTGCCGGTATCCTCGGCTTCAAGATGATGGGTGTGAAGCCGGCTGATGGCACCCTGTATTACTTCGTTGGCTCCGACAAGCTGCGTTTCCGTTCGCCGGTGTTGCCGGGTGACCAGCTGACGCTGGAAGCCAAATACCTTAGCGACCGTCGCAGCATCTGGAAATTCGAGTGCCGCGCCACCGTCGATGGCAAGGAAGTCTGCGCTGCTGAAATCATCTGTGCGGAACGCAAGCTATGAGTTTGATTGACCCCCGCGCGATCATCGACCCCAGTGCCAGATTGGCCGACGACGTCGTCGTTGGCCCTTGGAGCATTGTCGGGGCCGATGTGGAAATCGGCGAGGGTACAGTCATCGGCCCGCACGTCGTGCTCAAGGGGCCGACCGTGATCGGCAAGCACAACCGCATCTACCAGTTTTCTTCGGTCGGTGAAGACACGCCAGACCTGAAATACAAGGGCGAGGCGACGCGCCTGGTGATCGGTGATCACAACACGATTCGTGAGGGTGTCACCATTCACCGTGGCACCGTGCAGGATCGCAGCGAAACCACCATTGGCGACCATAACCTGATCATGGCCTATGCCCATATCGGCCATGACAGTGTGATCGGCAATCATTGCATCCTGGTCAACAACACGGCACTGGCTGGGCATGTCTGGGTCGATGACTGGGCGATTCTGTCCGGTTATACCCTGGTGCATCAGTTCTGCCGCATTGGCGCGCACAGCTTCTCGGGCATGGGCACCGCGATTGGCAAGGATGTTCCGGCTTTCGTTACCGTGTTCGGTAACCCGGCCGAGGCGCGCAGCATGAACTTCGAGGGCATGCGCCGTCGCGGTTTTTCTGCCGAAGCCATTGCTGCCTTGCGCAAGGCGTACAAGTTGGTCTATCGCCAGGCGCTGACGGTGGAGCAGGCCCTCAGTGAGCTGGCCGAGTCCGCTGCGCAGTTTCCCGAAGTAGCGGTATTTCGCGATTCCATCCAGGCTTCCACCCGCGGCATCACCCGCTGATTCCTATGACCAGACCTCTTCGCGTCGCACTGGTCGCCGGTGAGGCGTCCGGTGACATCCTCGGCAGCGGCCTGATGCAGGCCATCAAGCAGCGCCACCCGAATGCCGAATTCATTGGCGTCGGTGGCGCGCGCATGGAAGCCGAAGGCCTGAAATCCTATTTCCCCATGGAGCGCCTGGCCGTGATGGGCCTGGTCGAGGTGCTGGGGCGACTGTTCGAGTTGCTCGGTCGCCGTCGCCAGCTTGCTCGCGATCTGATTGCTGCCAAACCGGATGTATTCATCGGCATCGATGCCCCCGATTTCAACCTCGGCCTGGAACTCAAGCTGCGCCGTGCCGGAATCAAGACCGTGCACTATGTCAGCCCCTCGGTCTGGGCCTGGCGGCAGAAGCGCGTGCTGAAGATCCGTGAAGCCTGTGACCTGATGCTGACCCTGTTCCCGTTCGAAGCGCAGTTCTACGACGAGCATCAGGTGCCGGTGCGCTTCGTCGGGCATCCGCTGGCCGATGCGATTCCGTTGCAGGCCGATCGTGCTACTGCGCGGGCGACGCTGGACCTGCCGCAGGATGAGCCGGTGGTTGCCTTGATGCCGGGGAGTCGTGGCGGTGAGGTGGCGCGCCTCGGTGAGCTGTTTCTTGATGCCGCGATTCGTCTGCGTGCGCTGCGTCCGGGGATTCATTTCCTGCTGCCTTGCGCCACGCCCGAGCGCCGCGAGCAGCTGGAACAGATGCTGGCCGGGCGCGATTTGCCGCTGACCCTGCTCAACGGCCGTTCTCACGAGGCCCTGGCTGCCTGTGATGCGGTGTTGATTGCCTCGGGCACCGCCACCCTGGAGGCATTGCTGTACAAGCGTCCGATGGTGGTGGCCTACCGTGTGGCGCCGCTGACCTACCGGATTCTCAAGCGCCTGGTCAAAAGCCCCTATATCTCGCTGCCCAACCTGCTGGCCGAGCGTCTGCTGGTGCCTGAGCTGATTCAGGATGCGGCGACGCCAGAGGCCCTGGCGCAAGCTGTGGCTCCGCTGATCGATGGTGGTCAGGTGCAGACCGAAGGCTTCGACGTGATCCATCGCGCGCTGCGCCGTGATGCCTCGGTATCGGCGGCTGACGCGGTGTTGAAACTGGCGGGGCGCGACTGATGCAGTTGGGTCTCGACTTCACCCTGGTCGAAGAACTGGTCGCCGGCGTCGACGAAGTCGGCCGTGGCCCGCTTTGCGGCGCGGTGGTCACGGCGGCGGTGATTCTCGATCCGATGCGACCGATCATCGGTCTCAATGACTCGAAGAAGCTCACCGAGGCGCGTCGCGAAGTGCTGTTCGACGAAATTCGCGAGAAGGCCCTGGCCTGGTGCATCGCTCGCGCTGAGGTGGAAGAGATCGACCGCCTGAACATCCTGCATGCCACCATGCTGGCCATGCAGCGGGCTGTCGAAGGCCTGAGCGTGACGCCGAAACTTGCACTGATCGATGGCAATCGCTGCCCCCGGCTGGCAGTGCCCAGTGCGTCTGTGGTCAAAGGCGATAGCCGGGTTCCGGCGATTGCTGCAGCTTCGATCCTGGCCAAGGTCAGCCGCGACCGCGAGATGCTCGAGATGGATCGTCTCTATCCCGGCTACGGCATTGCCGGTCACAAGGGCTATCCGACGCCCGTTCATCTCGAGGCGCTGCAGCGCCTGGGGCCGACCCCCATCCATCGGCGTTCCTTCGCGCCGGTGCGCGCTTTGCTCGAGCCTGTAGCCCTCGATCGCATCGCTGCCACGATCTGAACCTCTGGCCCTCAGCCAGACGCGCTTAGGCTACAATCGCCGCTTTGTCGTTTTCACCTGCAAGGCCGCCCATGACTCAAGCTTTCGTCCACCTGCGTCTGCACACCGAATACTCCCTGGTCGATGGCCTGGTGCGGGTCAAGCCGCTGATCAAGGCCGTTGCCGGGGCCGGCATGCCGGCGGTGGCGGTCACCGACATGAGCAACATGTGCTCGCTGGTGAAGTTCTACAAGGCGGCCATGGGCGCCGGGGTCAAGCCGATCTGCGGCGCGGATATCTGGCTGGCCAGCGCCGAGGAAGACGGCCCGCTGACGCGCCTGACCCTGTTGGCGATGAACGCCAAGGGCTACCGCAATCTCACCGAGCTGATTTCCCGCGGCTGGGCCGAAGGGCAGAGCAACGACCTGGTGATCATTCAGCGTGACTGGGTCAAGGAGGCCGCCGAAGGCCTGATTGCTCTGTCCGGCGCGCGTGAGGGTGAAGTCGGCATGGCGTTACTGGCCGGCGACGAAGCCTTGGCCGAGATGCGCCTGCGCGAGTGGATGGCGGCCTTCCCTGAGCGCTTCTACTTGGAAGTGCAACGCACCAGTCGCGTCGGCGACGAGGAATACCTGCATGCCGCCGTGGCGTTGGCCGATCGCGTCGAGGCGCCGTTGGTGGCGACCAACGACGTGCGCTTCATCAAGCAGGACGATTTCGAGGCGCATGAAACGCGGGTTTGTATCGGTGAAGGCCGTACCCTGGATGACCCGCGCCGGCCGCGCAATTACTCCGATCAGCAGTACCTCAAGACACCCGCGGAAATGTGGGAGCTGTTCTCCGACCTGCCCGAGGCACTGGAGAACACCGTCGAGATCGCCAAGCGTTGCAATATCGACGTTCAGCTTGGCAAGTACTTCCTGCCGGACTTCCCCACGCCTAACGGCATGGGCATCGACGACTACCTGCGCCATGCCTCCTTCGAGGGGCTGGAAGAGCGTCTCGCCGTGCTGCTGCCCAAGGACACCCCGGATTACGAGGCGAAGAAGCAGGTCTATGTCGACCGCCTCAACTTCGAGCTGGACATCATCATCCAGATGGGTTTCCCCGGTTACTTCCTGATCGTGATGGACTTCATCCAGTGGGCCAAGAACAACGGCGTGCCGGTCGGCCCGGGCCGTGGCTCGGGTGCCGGTTCGCTGGTGGCCTACGTACTGAAGATCACCGACCTCGATCCGCTGGCCTATGACCTGCTGTTCGAACGTTTCCTCAACCCCGAGCGGATTTCCATGCCCGACTTCGACGTCGACTTCTGCATGGACGGTCGCGACCGGGTGATCGACTACGTGGCCGAGAAATACGGGCGCAACGCGGTGAGCCAGATCATCACCTTCGGCTCCATGGCGGCCAAGGCGGTGGTGCGCGACGTGGCGCGGGCGCAGGGCAAGTCCTATGGCCTGGCTGACCGACTGTCGAAGATGATCCCCTTTGAAGTGGGCATGACCCTGGAGAAGGCCTACGAGATGGAGGAGCCGCTGCGCGAGTTCCTCAAGAACGACGAGGAGGCCCAGGAAATCTGGGACATGTCGCTCAAGCTCGAAGGCGTGGTGCGCGGCACCGGCAAGCACGCCGGGGGCGTGGTGATCGCGCCGACCAAGCTCACCGACTTCTCGCCGATCGCCTGTGACGAGGAGGGCGGTGGCCTGGTGACCCAGTTCGACAAGGACGACGTCGAGCAGGCCGGCCTGGTCAAATTCGACTTCCTCGGTCTGCGTACGCTGACCATCATCAAATGGGCGATGGAGACCATCCACCGCATCCAGAAGCGTGATGGTGCCTCGGACGAGGACCTGGTCAACATCGATTTCATCCCGCTGGATGACAAGAAAACCTACGACATGCTGCAGAAGGCCGAGACCACCGCGGTCTTCCAGCTCGAATCGCGCGGTATGAAGGAGCTGATCAAGAAGCTCAAGCCCGACTGCCTGGAAGACATGATCGCACTGGTGGCGCTGTTCCGTCCGGGCCCGCTGCAGTCCGGCATGGTGGATGACTTCATCAACCGCAAGCACGGTCGTGCCGAGCTGTCCTACCCGCACCCGGATTACCAGTACGCTGGCCTGGAGCCGGTGCTCAAGCCCACCTACGGCATCATCCTGTACCAGGAGCAGGTGATGCAGATCGCTCAGGTGATGGCCGGCTACACCCTCGGTGGCGCGGACATGCTGCGTCGTGCCATGGGTAAGAAGAAACCCGAGGAGATGGCCAAGCAGCGCGGTGGCTTTATCGAAGGCTGTGCGAAGAATGGAATCGATGCCGAGTTGGCCGGCAACATTTTCGACCTGGTGGAAAAATTCGCCGGCTACGGCTTCAACAAGTCGCACTCGGCTGCCTACGGCCTGGTCTCCTACCAGACTGCCTGGCTCAAGGCGCATTACCCGGCGCCGTTCATGGCCGCCGTGTTGTCAGCGGATATGCACAACACCGACAAGGTGGTGATCCTGGTGGAAGAGTGCCGCAACATGAAGTTGCGCATCGATCCGCCGGACGTGAACGTCTCCGAGTTCAAGTTCAGCGTCAACGACGACGGCCGTATCGTCTACGGCCTCGGTGCGGTCAAAGGTGTGGGCGAGGGGCCGGTGGAGGCCATCGTCGAATGCCGCGCCGAAGGTGGTCCGTTCAAGGATCTGTTCGACTTTTGCAATCGCGTCGACCTCAAGCGCATCAACAAGCGCACCCTCGAAGCCTTGATCCGCAGCGGCGCGCTGGATCGCCTTGGCCCGTACTATCAGGACGAGCTCAAGGCCTACCAGGCCAGCGTGGACAAGAACCGCGCCGTGCTACTGGCGTCCATGGAAGAGGCCGTGCAGTCCGCCGAGCAGACCGCGCGCAGCGCCGAGAGCGGCCATATGGACCTGTTCGGCGGTCTGTTCGCCGAGCCCGAGGCCGACGTCTACGCCAATCACCGCAAGGCCCGCGAACTGCCGATCAAGGAGCGCCTGAAAGGTGAGAAGGACACCCTGGGCATTTACCTGTCCGGCCACCCCATCGACGAGTACGAAGGCGAGATTCGCCGTTTCGCCCGCCAGCGCATCGTCGAACTGAAGGCGGCGCGCGATACTCAGACCATCGCCGGGATGATCGTCAACCTGCGGGTGATGAAGAACAAGAAGGGCGACAAGATGGGCTTCATCACCCTCGACGACCGCTCCGGGCGCATCGAGGCTTCGCTCTTCGCCGATGCCTTCGCCAGCAACCAGGCGCTGCTGCAGAATGATGCGCTGGTGGTAGTCGAGGGCGAAGTCAGTAATGACGACTTCTCCGGTGGCCTGCGTCTGCGTGCCAAGCGCGTGATGAGTCTGGAAGAAGCACGTACCGGCCTGGCCGACAGCCTGCGGCTGAAAGTCGCCGGTGAGGCATTGAAGGGGGATCGTCTGCGCTGGCTGGCCGAACTGTGCAGCAAGCACAAGGGTGCCTGCCCGGTGACCGTCGACTACAGTGGCGAGCAGGCGCGCGCCTTGCTTCAATTTGGCGACGCCTGGCGAATCGATCCGGCCGACACTTTGATTCAGGCATTGCGTGACCAGTTCGGGCGCGACAACGTCTTTTTGCACTACCGCTGATATACGAGAGGGAATTTCCTCTTCGTGACAGCAAAGGCACCCGAGGGTGTCGACCCGCTGCGCCCTATCCCTTAAGGTATGGCGCCTAATGGATACAGCTCCCCGGCCACTTGGCCGTCGACGCAAGACGGATGACTATGAACCCGAATTTCCTCGATTTCGAACAGCCGATCGCCGACCTGCAAGCCAAGATCGAAGAGCTACGCCTGGTTGGTAATGACAATTCGCTGAACATCGGCGACGAGATTGCCCGCCTGCAGGACAAGAGCAGCGCACTGACCGAAAGCATCTTCGGCAACCTGACCAGTTGGCAGATCGCCCAGTTGGCACGCCATCCGCGCCGCCCGTATACCCTGGATTACATCCAGCACATCTTCACCGAGTTCGATGAACTGCACGGCGACCGGCACTTCTCCGACGATGCCGCCATTGTCGGTGGCATTGCCCGTCTGGGTGATCAGCCGGTGATGATCATCGGTCACCAGAAAGGCCGTGAGGTGCGCGAGAAGGTGCGCCGTAATTTTGGCATGCCGCGCCCGGAAGGCTATCGCAAAGCCTGCCGCCTGATGGAAATGGCCGAACGCTTCAAGATGCCGATTCTCACCTTCATCGACACCCCCGGTGCCTACCCGGGTATCGATGCCGAGGAGCGCGGCCAGAGCGAGGCCATCGCCTGGAACCTGCGGGTGATGGCGCGCCTGAAAACCCCGATCATCGCCACCGTTATCGGTGAGGGTGGTTCCGGTGGTGCACTGGCCATCGGTGTTTGCGACCAGCTCAACATGTTGCAGTACTCCACCTATTCGGTGATCTCGCCGGAAGGCTGCGCCTCGATCCTGTGGCGTACCGCCGAGAAGGCGCCGGATGCCGCTGAAGCCATGGGCATCACCGCCGAGCGCCTGAAGGATCTGGGTATCGTCGATCAGGTCATCGCCGAGCCACTGGGCGGCGCACACCGCGATCCGGCTGCGGCTTCCGAGTCGATCCGCCAGGAGCTGACCAAGCAACTGGCCAGCCTGCAGAAGTATGACACCGAAACGCTGCTCAAGCGTCGTTATGACCGTCTGATGAGCTACGGCATCGCCTGAGTCTTTTCTGCGCATATATCAACGGGCCTTCGGGCTCGTTGTTGTTTAAGCTTGAATGATGACTGCTCTCGAACTTCGCCTGCGCCAGGCTCTGCAGCCCTGGCGTACGGCCCCTGCCTGGCGTATTGCCTTCTCCGGTGGCCTGGACTCCAGCGTGCTGTTGCATCTGCTCGCCGACTGGGCGCGGCATGAGGATCTGCCGCCTCTCTCCGCCATTCATGTCCATCATGGCCTGCAGCCGGCGGCCGATGCCTGGCCGGAGTATTGCGCGCAGTTTTGTGCCCGCCTGGATATTCCCTTGGAGGTCGTCAGGGTGCAGGTGGCGCCCGGGGCAAGTCTGGAGCAGGCCGCGCGGCGGGTGCGTTATGCGGCGTTCGCTGAGCGACTGGGCTCTGGCGAGGTATTGCTTGGCGCCCAGCATCGTGATGACCAGGCCGAAACCCTGCTGTTGCGTCTGTTGCGGGGCGCTGGCGTGCGCGGGCTGGCAGCGATGCCGGCCAGTCGGCCGTTGGGGCAGGGCAGCCTGGTTCGGCCACTGCTCGACTGCTCACGGGCTGAGTTGCAGGCCTATGCGCAGAGGCGTGGGCTTGCCTGGGTCGAGGATCCGAGCAACGCCGACGAGCGTTTCAGTCGCAATTTCCTGCGTAGGCAGGTGATGCCGCTGCTGGCCGAGCGCTGGCCGCAGGTGACGGCAAGCCTTGCACGCAGCGCCGGCCATCTGGGCGAGGCCCAGCAACTGCTGGACGAGCTTGCCGAGATGGACCTGTTGGCTGCGCGTGGCGTTTGCGCATTTCCCTGGTTGCCTTTGCCTTCTCTGGATTTGTCGGCCGTTACCGCGTTGAGCGATGCGCGTCAGCGCAATTTGCTGCGGCATTGGTTAGCGCCCTTGAGCCGCATGCCCGATAGCGATCATTGGGTCGGTTGGTGTGACCTGCGTGATGCCGCCACGGATGCGGCGCCGATCTGGAAACTGACCGATGGCGAGTTGCACCGTGCCGATGGTCGGCTTTGGTGGCTCAGTGGTGAGTGGCTGCGGTCGCTCGATCCCCTCGATCTAGCCTGCGACTCGTTTTCCGAATCGGTTGAACTTCCCGGCAATGGTCATGTGCATCTACAGGGCGAGTTGCCGCTAGGTCGCTGGTATTTGCGTTACCGCCAGGGTGGTGAGTCGCTGCAGCTGCCGGGGCGCGGCAGGCGTGATCTCAAGCGTCTGCTCAACGAACTGCGCGTGCCGGGATTCGTGCGTCCACGTCTGCCGCTGCTGTTCGATGGCGATGAACTGATGGCGGTGGCGAACCTGTCGCAATCGTCAGAAATCCAGGCTGGCGGGGCGACTCTGCACTGGTCGCCGCCTATCGGCGCGCAAGGTTTGAGCTGGTAAGGCCTTTCGGGTAGACTACGCTCCCGTCTTAATACAGCTTTTGCCGACTCCCTCAGGGAGCTTGGCGGGCATGCCATTGTTCGTACTGATGGCGATCCTTTGCTTTCCCCGGCGGCACTGACCGCTTAAACGCAGACTTCTAGGGTTTTTCATGACGCGCTACATCTTCGTCACGGGTGGTGTTGTTTCTTCATTGGGGAAAGGCATCGCCTCGGCTTCACTGGCGGCCATCCTGGAGGCGCGGGGCCTGAAGGTCACCATGCTCAAGCTGGACCCTTACATCAACGTCGATCCGGGCACCATGAGCCCGTTCCAGCACGGTGAGGTGTTCGTCACCCACGACGGCGCCGAGACCGACCTCGACCTGGGTCACTACGAGCGCTTCATCCGCACCACGATGAGCAAGAGCAACAACTTCACCACCGGTCGCGTGTACGAAGACGTACTGCGCAAGGAGCGCCGTGGTGACTACCTGGGTGCCACCATCCAGGTCATCCCGCACATCACCGACGAGATCAAGCGTCGCATCATCAAGGGCGCCGGCGATGCCGACGTGGCCCTGGTGGAAATCGGCGGCACCGTCGGTGACATCGAGTCGCAGCCGTTCCTCGAAGCCATTCGCCAGTTGCGTGTGGAAGTGGGCGCCAAGCGCGCCATGCTGATGCACCTGACCCTGGTGCCGTACATCGCCACCGCTGGTGAGACCAAGACCAAGCCGACTCAGCACTCGGTCAAGGAGCTGCGCTCCATCGGCTTGCAGCCTGACGTGCTGGTGTGCCGCTCCGACCATCCGATCGATGTCTCCTCGCGCCGCAAGATCGCCCTGTTCACCAACGTCGAAGAGCGTGCGGTGATCAGCCTGGAAGACGTCGACACCATCTACAAGATTCCGGGCGTGCTGCATGCCCAGGGTCTGGACGACTTCGTCGTCGAGCGTTTCGGCCTGGAGTGTGGCGGTGCCGACCTGTCCGAGTGGGATCGCGTGGTCGATGCCAAGCTCAATCCGGAAAAAGAAGTCACCATCGCTATGGTCGGCAAGTACATGGAGTTGCTCGATGCATACAAGTCGCTGATCGAGGCGATGAGTCACGCCGGCATCCAGAACCGTACCAAGGTCAACCTGCGTTATATCGACTCCGAAGACATCGAGAACCAGGGCACCTCGCTGCTCGAAGGTGTCGACGCCATCCTGGTGCCGGGCGGTTTCGGTCTGCGTGGCGTGGAAGGCAAGATCAAGACCGTGCAGTACGCTCGCGAGAACAAGATTCCTTACCTGGGTATCTGCCTCGGCATGCAGGTCGCGGTGATCGAGTACGCCCGCAATGTGGTGGGCTGGACCGACGCCAACTCCACCGAGTTCGACATGGCCAGCCAGCATCCGGTAGTCGGCCTGATCACCGAGTGGCAGGATGCGACCGGGGCCACCGAACAGCGCAGCGAAACCTCCGACCTGGGCGGCACCATGCGCCTGGGCGCCCAGGATTGCCAACTGCAGGCCGGCTCCAAGGTTCACGACTGCTATGGCAAGGACGTGATCGTCGAGCGTCATCGTCACCGTTACGAAGTGAACAACAACCTGCTGCCGAAACTGACCGAGGCTGGCCTCAAGGTCACCGGTCGTTCCGGCGACGGCGCGCTGGTCGAAGTGGTCGAGGCGCCGGATCATCCGTGGTTCGTCGCTTGCCAGTTCCACCCGGAATTCACCTCCACGCCGCGTGACGGTCACCCGCTGTTCAGCGGTTTCGTCAACGCTGCTCTGGCGCAGAAAGCGAAGAAGGCTTAACGAATGGCACAGAAGATCATCAAGGTTCGCGGCATTGAGATCGCCAACGACAAGCCGTTCGTGCTGTTCGGTGGCATCAACGTGCTTGAGTCGCGCGACCTGGCCATGCAGGCTTGCGAGGAATACGTGCGGGTGACCGAGAAGCTCGGCATCCCTTACGTGTTCAAGGCCAGCTTCGACAAGGCTAATCGCTCTTCCATCACCTCCTTCCGCGGCCCTGGCCTGGAAGAGGGCATGAAGATCTTCGAGGAAGTGAAGAAGACCTTCGGCGTGCCGGTGATCACCGACGTTCACGAGCCGCACCAGGCCGCTGCCGTGGCCGAAGTGTGCGACATCATCCAACTGCCGGCCTTCCTTTCGCGGCAAACCGATCTGGTGGTGGCCATGGCCAAGACTGGAGCGGTGATCAACATCAAGAAAGCGCAGTTCCTCGCCCCGCAGGAAATGAAGCACATCCTGGCCAAGTGTGAAGAGGCCGGTAACGATCAGTTGATCCTTTGCGAGCGCGGCAGCTCCTTCGGTTACAACAATCTGGTGGTGGACATGCTCGGCTTCGGCATCATGAAGCAGTTTGAGTACCCGGTGTTTTTCGACGTGACCCACGCCCTGCAGATGCCGGGTGGTCGTGCCGATTCGGCCGGTGGCCGCCGCGCCCAGGTCACCGACCTGGCCAAGGCCGGCATGAGCCAGGGCCTGGCAGGTCTGTTCCTCGAAGCCCATCCGGATCCGGAAAACGCCAAGTGCGACGGTCCATGCGCCCTGCGCCTGAACAAGCTGGAACCGTTCCTCACTCAGCTCAAGCAGCTGGATGACCTGATCAAGAGTTTTCCGCCAATCGAGACTGCCTGATCCGGTCGTAATCCGGTAAAGTGCCGCCCCAGAAATTCCCCCCTGACCCGTGAGTCAGAGTGTGCCGCCGGGCTGCCCAACGGGCAGCGGCGGTCTCGCGCAGCCTGCTGCTGCCGTCTTATCGTCAACCTTTGGAGTGTTAACAAGAATGGCAAAGATCGTCGACATCAAGGGTCGTGAGGTTCTCGACTCCCGCGGCAACCCCACCGTGGAAGCGGATGTAATTCTGGAAGGCGGTATCGTCGGCAGCGCGTGTGCTCCGTCCGGCGCCTCCACCGGCTCGCGCGAAGCGCTGGAACTGCGTGACGGCGACAAGAGCCGTTACCTGGGCAAGGGCGTGCTGAAAGCCGTGGCCAACATCAACGGCCCTATCCGTGACCTGCTGCTGGGCAAGGACGCGACCGATCAACAGGCCCTGGACCGCGCGATGATCGAACTCGACGGTACCGAGAACAAGGCCAAGCTGGGCGCCAACGCCATCCTCGCCGTGTCCCTGGCTGCCGCCAAGGCTGCTGCCCAGGCCAAGGGCGTGCCGCTGTACGCGCACATCGCCGATCTGAACGGTACTCCGGGCGTCTACTCCATGCCGGTACCGATGATGAACATCATCAACGGCGGCGAGCACGCCGATAACAACGTCGACATCCAGGAGTTCATGGTGCAGCCGGTTGGCGCCAAGAACTTTGCCGATGCCCTGCGCATGGGCGCTGAGATCTTCCATCACCTCAAGGCCGTACTGAAGGCCCGTGGCCTGAACACCGCTGTGGGTGACGAAGGCGGCTTCGCGCCGAACCTGGCCTCCAATGAAGACGCTCTGGCCGCCATCGCCGAAGCCGTTGCCAACGCCGGTTACAAGCTGGGCGATGACGTGACCCTGGCCTTGGACTGCGCTTCCTCCGAGTTCTTCAAGGACGGTCAGTACGATCTGTCTGGCGAAGGCAAGGTATTCAGCGCCGAAGGTTTCGCCGACTACCTGGCTGGCCTGACCGAGCGTTACCCGATCATCTCCATCGAAGACGGCATGGACGAGTCCGACTGGGCTGGCTGGAAAGTCCTGACCGACAAAATTGGTCAAAAAGTTCAGTTGGTCGGCGACGACTTGTTTGTAACGAATACCAAAATTCTCAAGCGTGGCATCGACGAGAAGATCGGTAACTCGATCCTGATCAAGTTCAACCAGATCGGCTCGCTGACCGAGACCCTGGAAGCCATCCAGATGGCCAAGGCTGCAGGCTTCACCGCCGTGATCTCGCACCGCAGTGGCGAAACCGAGGACAGCACCATCGCCGACCTGGCCGTGGGTACTGCCGCCGGTCAGATCAAGACTGGTTCGCTGTGCCGTTCCGACCGCGTTTCCAAGTACAACCAGCTGCTGCGTATCGAAGAGCAGTTGGGCGGCAAAGCCCCCTACAAGGGCCGTGCCGAGTTCCGCGGCTGATCACGATCTGCTGCGCGTCGGCCCTACTGCGTTAAAAACAGATGAGTAATGCTCATTTACTTCAGTAAAGTCGAGCGCGACCCCGACCGTTCCTTGCCTGTTTGATTCGCTGGCGCTCACCCTTCGGGCCAGCCTTCGGCTATTACTCCCGTTGGTCGTTGTGCCTTGCAGGTCTCTAGCTCGCGAGATCGTTCTAGCCTGAAAATGGGCGACGCAAGTCGCCCTTTTTCGTGGTTATTCCAGCGTTTGCGCTGCATGCTGTAGGAGCGGATTTATCCGCGATTTTTCGCGGCTGAAGCCGCTCCTACAAAGGCTGCGTCATTGCGGGCATGGCCTTTTTCGTGGACGCTTCGTCGATCTCTGGGAACCAATGCACGGATGCAGGTACCGAAACCCCATGTCACTCATCAGACGGCTTCTTTTCAAGCATGAACGTAGCCCCTACCATGCCGATGACTCAATCTGCGAGCCGCTCCATGCGTAGTCCGTATTGGCTGTTTATCGTGCTGGTTCTGTTGCTGGGCGGTCTGCAATATCGATTGTGGGTCGGCGACGGCAGCCTGGCTGCTGCCAGCCGTCTGCAACAGCAGATCGCCGAACAGCAGGGCGAGAACGAGCGTTTGCTGGAGCGCAATCGTATCCTCGAGGCCGAAGTGATGGAGCTCAAGCGCGGCATGGAAACCGTGGAAGAACGCGCGCGTCACGAGTTGGGCATGCTCAAAGAGGGTGAAACCCTCTATCTGTTGACCGAATGACCACGAAATTCTGGCTGGTGATCCCGGCCGCCGGCGTCGGCGCGCGGATGGCCGCCGACCGCCCCAAGCAGTACCTGCAGATCGCCGGCCGCTGCATTCTCGAACATACCCTGCATTGTTTTCTCGATCATCCCGGCCTGTTGGCCGCGGTGGTATGCCTTGCCGTGGATGACCCGTTCTGGCCGCAGCTGTCACTGGCGCGTGATCCGCGCATCCGCCGTGCGCCTGGCGGGCGTGAGCGCGCCGACTCGGTGCTGGCCGGGCTGGACTCGTTACTGGTCGGTGGTGCCGATAGCGATGACTGGGTGCTGGTGCACGACGCCGCGCGTCCTAACCTCACCCCGGCGGATCTGGCTCGTCTGCTGGAGAGTCTGACCGATGATCCGGTCGGCGGCCTGCTGGCGGTGCCGGTGCGCGATACGCTCAAGCGTATCGGCAGCGATGGCCGAGTGTTGGAGACCGTGGATCGTAGCGTGATCTGGCAGGCCTACACACCGCAGATGTTCCGCCTGGGGGCGTTACGCGAGGCACTGGCGCAAGCGCTGGAAGAAGGTGTGGCAGTGACCGATGAGGCCTCGGCCATGGAGTGGGCAGGGCAGTCGCCCCGGCTCATCGAAGGCCGGGCGGACAACCTCAAGGTCACCCGCCCGGAAGATCTGCATTATCTACAGTCCATATGGCCGCAAGGCCGTTGAACTAGAACAGTCGCATCAGTGTGTCCAGCGTTTGGCATCTTTGCCCAGGTTGCGATCCAGCGCGTTGGTCAGCTTGTTCATGGCGCCATCGAGGGCTTGGTGCAGTTCGCTGGCATCGTGGGAGACCGTCAGCGGATCGCGTCCCTTTATCCGCGCCTCGATCTTGCAGCGCTTGTCCTGTGGGCCACTCTTGAGCGCGTTCTCGTCGGAGAGATGAATTTCAATCCGGGTGAGGTGGTCCTCGTAGCGCTGGAGCTTGTCCCGGATGCGACTGCGAATGTCGTCCTTGAAGTCCATCGAGGAGGAGACGTGCTTACCACTGTTGACCAGAACCTGCATAACCATGTCCTCATGTAGCTGAGTTCGTGAGAGCCCGCTTGGGCGGGGTGCATGGGTTGTGACGCGGTCGTCTCGCTCAAGTTTCGCCCGGCTTGTGACATTCCATGACCGTTCAGCTGGGTGACAAGGTTGTTACAGAGTCTCAGGAGTGATCGAGGTATTCGGCGCGTTGGCCAAGTCCCTGGCGCAGCGAGTCGATCAACTGGCGTACCTTGGGCGAAAGGTGACGTTGCTGCGGGTAAAGCGCCCAAACTGCGGTATTGGGTGGGCGATGCTGCTCCAGCAGAGAGATCAGCCGTCCGCTGCGCAGGTGTTCCAATACGTAATAGTCCGGCAACTGACACAGTCCAAATCCGCGCAGCGCTGCGTCGAGCACGGCCTGGCCGCTATTGCAACGCCAGTTACCCTGTATGCGCACCTGGGTTTCACGGTCGTTCTGGGCAAAGTTCCAGTGGTCGCTGCTACCAACCAGGCAGTTGTGTCGGGCTAGCTCTGATAACGAGTGCGGACGCCCGTAGCGCTGCAGATACTCGGGTGCCGCGCACAGGTACATCTCGCGGGGGGCCAGGCGTGCGGCCATGAGTCGTGAGTCCTGCAGGCGCCCCAGGCGGATGGCCAGGTCCAAGCCATCGTGAAGCAGGTCGAGAGGGCGGTTAGACAGTTCTATCTCGACGCGTAACTGTGGATGTCGCGCCATGAAGTCATTGACCAGTGGCACGATGAAGCGCTCGCCATACGCCACGGCGCAGGTCATGCGTAGCAGCCCTTTGGGTTCGGCGCCAAGATCGCCGACTGCACGCAACGCTTCTTCGCGGGCATCCTGCAGGCGCTGGCAGTGTTGCAGAAACAACTGGCCGGCCTCGGTCAGGGCTACCCGCCTGGTGCTGCGGTAGAACAGACGGCTCTGCAGGCGCTCTTCCAGGCGTGCGACCTGGCGACTGACCTGCGAGGTGGACAATCCCAGGCGCTCGGCGGCGGCACTGAATTGCCCGCATTCGGCGACGGCAACGAATTCGTCGAGTCCTTCCCAGCGATTCATCGATGCTTCTTCTCCTGTGCTGCCGATTGCATCCGGCTGCCCCTGTAGGAGCCCGCTTGCGGGCGATGTAAGGAGGCCGAATATTATCCCTGTACAGCAATAATGTTTTGCTCTTCTGCTGATTATCTCGTATTGGACATGAACTAGACTGCCGGCCACTGTCCATTCCCCCCCTGAGAGAACTGTCATGATCAAGTCTCGTGCCGCCGTCGCCTTCGCCCCGAATGAACCCCTGAAAATCGTCGAAGTCGATGTGGCGCCGCCCAAGGCCGGCGAGGTGCTGGTGCGCATCGTCGCGACCGGCGTCTGCCACACCGACGCCTACACCCTGTCCGGCCAGGACAGCGAGGGCGTGTTCCCCTGCATTCTCGGTCACGAAGGTGGTGGCATCGTCGAGGCGGTGGGCGAGGGCGTCACTTCGCTGGCGGTCGGCGACCACGTGATCCCGCTGTACACCGCCGAGTGCGGCGAGTGCAAATTCTGCAAATCCAACAAGACCAACCTGTGCAGCTCGGTGCGCGCCACCCAGGGCAGGGGTGTGATGCCTGACGGTACCAGCCGCTTCTCCTACAACGGCGAGCCGATCTATCACTACATGGGCTGCTCGACCTTCTCCGAGTACACCGTGCTGCCGGAAGTCTCCCTGGCCAAGATCCCCAAGGAGGCGCCGCTGGAGAAGATCTGCCTGCTTGGCTGTGGCGTGACCACCGGAATTGGCGCCGTGCTCAACACCGCTAAGGTGACCGAGGGCTCCACCGTGGCCATCTTCGGTTTGGGTGGCATTGGTCTGGCGGCGATCATCGGCGCCAAGATGGCCAAAGCTTCGCGCATCATCGGAATCGATATCAATCCGGCCAAGGAAGCCGTGGCACGTGAGCTGGGCGTGACCGATTTCGTCAATCCGAAAGAGCACAGCAAGCCGATCCAGGAAGTCATCGTCGAAATGACCGATGGCGGCGTCGACTACAGCTTCGAGTGCATCGGCAACGTGCAACTGATGCGTGCCGCACTGGAGTGCTGCCACAAGGGCTGGGGCGAGTCGACCATCATCGGCGTGGCGCCGGCCGGTGCTGAGATCAGCACTCGTCCGTTCCAACTGGTCACCGGCCGCGTCTGGCGCGGTAGTGCCTTCGGTGGCGTCAAGGGCCGTACCGAGCTGCCGAGCTATGTCGAGAAATCGCAGAAAGGCGAAATCCCGCTGGATACCTTCATCACGCACAACATGGGGCTGGATCAGATCAACGAAGCGTTCGAGCTGATGCACGAGGGCAAGAGCATTCGTACTGTCATCCATTTCTGATGGCGTGCCGCACGGCTGATGGTCGTGCGGATTCTTTCGTAGGGTGCGTGGGGCCTCCTAGGCTGCGCGCACCGCTAATCCCTGGTGCGCATGGCGCACCCTACGGAGCGGCTCATGACCCTCGAAATCGTTTCAAGCAACAAGAGCTTCGGCGGCTGGCACAAGCGCTACCGCCATCGCTCCAGCAGCCTCAACTGCGACATGGTGTTCGCCGTCTATCTGCCGCCGCAGGCCGAGCAGGGCGCCAAGCTGCCGGTGCTGTACTGGCTGAGCGGGTTGACCTGCACCGACGAGAACTTCATGCAGAAGGCTGGCGCTCAGCGGATGGCAGCCGAACTGGGGTTGATCATCATCGCGCCGGACACCAGCCCGCGTGGCGAGGGGGTGGCCGATGACGCCAATGGCGCCTATGACTTCGGTCTTGGTGCAGGCTTCTATGTCAATGCCACCCAGGAGCCCTTCGCGTCGCACTACCGCATGTACGACTACGTGGTGCAGGAGTTGCCGGCGCTGATCGAGGCCAATTTCCCCGTCTCGGACAAGCGTGGCATCGCCGGCCATTCCATGGGCGGTCACGGTGCGCTGATCTGTGCGTTGAAGAATCCGGGGCGTTACCAGTCGGTATCGGCGTTCTCACCGATCAGCAATCCGATGAACTGTCCATGGGGCGAGAAGGCCTTTTCCCTTTATCTGGGTGAGGAGCGTTCGCGCTGGCGTGAGTGGGATGCCAGCGTGCTGATCGCCGAGGCCGAGGAGAAGTTGCCGATCCTGGTCGATCAGGGCGATCGTGACGATTTTCTCGAAGGCCAGCTCAAGCCGCAGGTGCTGCAGGCTGCTGCCAAGGCGGCCGCTCATCCGCTGACGCTGCGCATGCAGCCTGGCTATGACCACAGCTACTACTTCATCGCCAGCTTCATCGACGATCACCTGCGTCATCACGCTGCCGCTTTGCGGTAGTCGTAGCCCGGATGGCAGCCGCGAAATTCGCTCCTCTGATTTCATCCAGGCTACGTGGCAATGCGGTTAGAATCATGCCCTGACTTTTTCAGGGCGTTGTTCTTTATGCGTATCGGCCATGGCTATGACGTACACCGCTTCGGCGAAGGCGATTTCATCACCCTCGGCGGCGTACGGATTCCCCATAAATTCGGTCTTGTTGCTCACTCCGACGGTGACGTGCTGCTGCACGCGCTGAGTGATGCGCTGCTTGGCGCCGTGGCGCTTGGCGACATCGGCAAGCACTTCCCCGATACCGATCCGACCTTCAAGGGTGCCGACAGTCGCGCCCTGCTGCGCCATGTGATGGGCCTGGTGCGGGGCAAGGGTTACGCGGTGGGTAACGTCGACGCCACCATCATCGCCCAGGCGCCGAAGATGGCTCCGCACATTCAGAGCATGCGCGAGCGCATTGCCGAGGATCTGGGCATCGAGCTGGATCAGGTCAACGTCAAGGCCACCACCACCGAGAAGCTGGGTTTCACCGGACGTGAGGAAGGTATCGCGGTGCACGCCGTGGCCCTGCTGGTCAAGGCATGAACGAGTTGCAACTGCTCGGGCCGCGTGCCCACGGCGAGGCCTGTGGGCGCGCGGTGCTCAAGGCCACGGCCGAGGACTTCCAGGTCGACGAGGTGCTCGACATCCCGCTCACTGGGCAGGGTGAGCACCTCTGGCTATGGGTTGAAAAACGCGGCCTGAATACCGAGGAGGCCGCTCGGCGTATCGCCCGCGCTGCCGGCCTGCCGCTCAAGGCGGTCAGTTACGCTGGACTCAAGGATCGTCAGGCGCTGACTCGCCAGTGGTTCAGCCTGCACCTGCCGGGCAAGGCCGATCCCGATCTGGCGACCGCGCAGGGTGATGATCTGGTCATCCTGCGCAGTCAGCGGCATAACCGCAAATTGCAGCGTGGCGCCCATACCGCCAATGGTTTCACCTTGCGCCTGACAGCCCTCGAAGCTGATCGCGATGCGCTGGAGCAGCGCCTGCAGCGTATCGCCGAGCAAGGCGTGCCCAATTACTTCGGCTTGCAGCGTTTCGGCTTCGATGGCGGTAACGTGCTGCAGGCGTGCGATTTTGCCGCGCGCCTGGAGTTGCCGGTGCAGCGCAACCTGCGCTCGCGCCTGCTCTCTTCGGCGCGCAGCTATTTGTTCAATCAGGTGCTGGCCAAGCGCGTGGCGGCAGGCACCTGGAACCAGGCACAGATCGGTGACTTGCTGGCCTTCACTGCCAGTCGCAGTTTCTTCATGGCTGGCGAGACTGAGTGCATTGACCCGCGCCTGGCCATTCTTGACCTGCATCCGACCGGGCCGCTGTGGGGCGACGGGCCTTTGCCGAGCGCTGGTGTGACCCGGCAGCTGGAGCAGGAAGTAGCCGATGAGGCTGCGCAACTGGTGCAATGGCTGATCAAGGCGGACATGGCGCACGAACGGCGAATTCTGCGCCTCCCCATCGGCGGCCTGTCATGGCATTATCCCGAACCCGATATTCTGCAACTTGCATTCGTCCTGCCGGCCGGGTGTTTCGCCACCGTGGTGGTGCGCGAATTGCTCGATCTGGTGCCAGCAGGGCAGACGGATACTCCATGCGAATTCTGATTTCCAACGACGACGGGGTGAACGCGCCCGGTATCGCTGCGTTGCACCAAGCGCTGGCCGACTATGCCGAGTGCGTGGTGATCGCCCCTGGCGAAGACAGGAGCGGTGCCAGCAGTGCGCTGACGCTCGACCGTCCGCTACATCCCATGGCCCTGGCCAATGGCTACATCAGCCTCAATGGCACGCCGACCGATTGCGTGCACCTGGGGCTCAATGGTCTGCTCGAGCAGACGCCGGATATGGTCGTCTCCGGCATCAACCTGGGCGCCAACCTGGGCGATGACGTGCTCTATTCCGGTACCGTCGCCGCCGCGCTCGAAGGACGTTTCCTGAGCAAGCCGGCGTTCGCCTTTTCGCTGTTGTCGCGCCTGCCCGACAATCTGCCGACTGCGGCCTACTTCGCCCGCAAGCTGGTGGAGGCGCATGAGCGCCTTGAACTGCCGCCGCGTACCGTACTCAACGTCAACGTGCCGAACCTGCCGCTGGAACATATCCGTGGTGTGCAGCTGACCCGACTCGGTCATCGCGCGCGTGCGGCGGCGCCGGTCAAGGTGGTCAACCCGCGTGGCAAGGAAGGTTACTGGATTGCCGCCGCCGGTGATGTCGAGGATGGCAGTCAGGGCACCGATTTTCATGCCGTGATGCAAGGTTATGTATCGATCACGCCGCTACGGCTCGACCGCACGTTCAATGAGGCCCTTGAAACTATGGATGGCTGGCTGGAGGGCATCTTCTGATGCGCGGACAGGACGAGATGCAGCGCAGCGGGATCGGCATGACCTCGCAGCGCACCCGCGAACGATTGATCCAGCGTCTCTATGAGGAAGGGCTGTCCAACGCGCGGGTACTGGAAGTGATCCGCCGTACGCCGCGCCATCTGTTCGTCGACGAAGCCCTGGCGCACCGCGCCTATGAAGACACCGCGCTGCCCATCGGCCATAACCAGACCATTTCCCAGCCTTATATGGTTGGGCGCATGACCGAGCTGTTGTTGGCCGCGGGCCCGCTGGACAAGGTGCTGGAAATCGGTACCGGTTCTGGTTACCAGACCGCCGTGCTGGCGCAATTGGTCGAGCGAGTGTTTTCGGTCGAGCGTATTCAGGTGCTGCAGGATCGCGCCAAGGAGCGTTTGGCCGAACTCAAGCTGCGCAACGTGGTCTTTCGCTGGGGGGATGGCTGGGAAGGTTGGAACGCGCTCGGTCCGTACAACGGCATCATTGTCACCGCCGCCGCCGCGCAAGTGCCGCAGGCCTTGCTCGATCAACTGGCTCCAGGCGGACGTCTGGTCATTCCGGTCGGCAGTGGCGATGTGCAGCAACTGCTGCTGATCGTGCGTGAAGAGGGTGGTTTTTCCCGTCACGTGCTCGATGCGGTGCGCTTCGTGCCGCTACTCAACGGGCCGCTGGCTTGATCGCTTTTTCGCAGCGGAAGGATCCATGAAGAAATATTTTCTGCTCTATGCCAAGGGCTTGGCGATGGGCGCTGCAGATGTCGTGCCCGGCGTTTCCGGCGGCACCATCGCTTTTATCAGTGGCATCTATGACGAGCTGCTGCGCTCCATCGCCAGTATTCCCGAAGCGTTCCTGCTGCTGCTGCGGGGCCGCATCAAGGATGCCTGGCAGATGGCCAACGCGACGTTCCTGCTGGTGCTGCTGTGCGGCATCCTGACCAGCATTCTCACACTCGCGCGGCTGATCACCTATCTGCTTGAGTACCATCCGATTCCGGTATGGTCGTTCTTCTTCGGCCTGATTCTGGTGTCTACCTATATGGTCGGGCGAGAGATCATTCGCTGGAACTGGAGCCGGGCGGTGAGTTTTCTGCTTGGCCTGGCTTTCGCCTACTGGATCACCGTTGCCGCTCCGATGCAGTGGGGCAGTGATCTGCCAACCCTGTTCCTGGCCGGTGCCATCGCCATCTGCGCGATGATTCTGCCGGGTATCTCGGGCAGCTTCATCCTGCTTCTACTCGGGCTTTACTCGGTGGTGCTGGGGGCGGTCAAGGACCTCGATCTGCTGGTTATGGCGGTGTTCGCCAGCGGCTGCCTGGTTGGCATTCTCAGTTTCGCGCGTCTGCTCAGTTGGCTGCTGTCACGTTGGCGTGACCTCAGTCTGGCGTTTCTGGTCGGCCTGATGCTGGGTTCGCTGAACAAGGTCTGGCCCTGGAAGGAGACCCTGAGCTGGCGTATCGACAGTAAAGGTGAGCAGGTGCCGCTGCTGCAGAGCAATCTGCTACCGGGGCATTTTGCAGAAATCAGTGGCCAGGACCCACAGCTCTTGCTTGCCGTGGTATTGGCAATCGGCGGTATCGCCTTGGTGCTTGGCCTGGAGTGGCTGGCTGGTCGTCAGGTGCTCGATACTGGTCGCACCGAATAAATACGGCACAATGGGCGCCGTACTCGGAATCATTCAGGGAGCAGTTGGGTGAGTTTCACCGTCCTTCACGTGCTAGTCCGCGCAGTTGCAGCGTTTCGCCTGCCGCTCGCCATGCTTGCCGCCTCCGCGTTGGCCGGTTGCGTCAGTTCGCCACCGGGTGGCGTACAGGTGGTCGACCGTGGCCAGAACCAGGGGCGTGCCCCGGTGGTTCAGCGTCAGCCCGTACGTGATGGCCACTATGTGGTGCAGCGTGGCGATACCCTCTATTCGATCGCCTTTCGTTTCGGCTGGGATTGGAAGGCACTCGCTGCTCATAACGGTTTGCGCGATCCCTATCTGATCCGCGTGGGTCAGACGATCCGTTTCGACAACCGCCCGGTGGGCAGCAGTCAGCAGGTCGTTTCGGCACCGCCTGCGGCCACCTCGCCCGTTGTCACTCAGCCAGTGCCCAGTCGTCCGCCGGTTGCCGTGACTGCACCGCCTGCAACTCAGCCCGCCCGCCCGCCGGTAGCCAACACGCCAGCGACTACGCCAGTAACACCAGTGAGTCGCTCGGCCAGTGGTTGGTCCTGGCCAACCGAGGGCACAGTAATCAGTCGTTTTTCCTCAAACGGTAGTTTGAATAAAGGCATTGATATCGCAGGGCAATTAGGCCAGCCTGTTTTAGCTGCGTCTGATGGATCAGTGGTGTACGCCGGGAGTGGTTTGCGGGGCTACGGCGAGTTGATCATTATCAAACACAGCGATACCTACGTAAGTGCTTACGGTCATAACCGCAGGTTGTTGGTACGGGAGGGGCAGCAGGTCAAAGCCGGGCAAAGTATTGCCGAAATGGGGTCCACAGGAGCCGACCGGGTGAAGCTGCACTTCGAGATTCGCCGCCAAGGTAAACCTGTCGATCCGCTGCAATATCTGCCACGTCGTTGATCCGTCGCTGACCCGTTCCATCACGTAAGAGGGACGGGCTCAGGTGTGGCCAGGACGGTTCCGCCAGAGTCTGTTGTCGAACTCAGCTAGGGACAACAACAATGGCTCTCATCAAAAAAGAAGCGCCGGAGTTTGACGTCGACGATGAACTGCTCCTCATGGAGCCAGGCATCGTTTTCGGCGAGGTTCAGGGCGATGAGGTGGAAGCACCGGTCGCACGTACCAAGGCCAAGAACGCCACCCCCTCCAAGCAGCACAAATACATCGACTACACCCGGGCGCTAGACGCCACTCAGCTTTACCTCAACGAAATCGGTTTCTCTCCCTTGCTTACTCCCGAAGAGGAAGTGCACTTCGCGCGTCTGGCGCAGAAGGGTGATCCTGCCGGGCGCAAACGCATGATCGAGAGCAACCTGCGCCTGGTCGTGAAGATCGCTCGGCGTTACGTCAACCGTGGTCTCTCTCTGCTCGATCTGATCGAGGAGGGCAACCTCGGCTTGATTCGCGCCGTGGAAAAATTCGATCCGGAGCGGGGGTTCCGTTTCTCGACCTATGCAACCTGGTGGATCCGCCAGACCATCGAACGCGCCATCATGAACCAGACGCGAACCATCCGTTTGCCGATTCATGTGGTCAAGGAGCTCAACGTCTACCTGCGTGCGGCTCGTGAACTGACCCAGAAGCTCGACCACGAGCCTTCTGCGGAAGAAATTGCCAACCTGCTGGAAAAACCAGTGGGCGAGGTCAAGCGCATGCTCGGCCTCAACGAACGAGTGTCCTCGGTGGACGTCTCGCTCGGTCCGGATTCGGACAAGACGCTGCTCGACACCCTGACCGATGATCGTCCGACCGATCCCTGCGAGCTGTTGCAGGACGATGATCTGTCGCAGAGCATCGATCAGTGGCTCTCCGACCTGACCGACAAACAGCGGGAAGTCGTTGTGCGCCGCTTCGGTCTGCGCGGCCATGAAAGCTGTACCCTTGAAGAAGTGGGGCAGGAGATCGGTCTGACCCGCGAGCGGGTGCGGCAGATTCAGGTTGAGGCGCTCAAGCGTCTGCGGGAAATCCTGGAGAAGAACGGCTTGTCCAGCGACGCCTTGTTCCAGTGAGGTTTCGCTTCGATTATGAACCCGGCTCCGGCCGGGTTTTTATGGTGCGCCAGGCATGGCGCGTAGCGCCGTGACTGGCGCTGTCGGGTTCACTGTGGTGGTGAGCCTGGCGACTTGGAGGTGAAAGTCCTCTACACACCCGGCAAGGGGAAGCGTTAGCCAGAGGCAAGGGTGTCGCGGGTGACTGCGAACCTGAAGGAAGCCCGAGGCAAAATGCTGGCCTGACGAACAGGAAGCGGATGAGGCGGCGCAGCGGGGTGAGGTGGCCATAATCGCCAAAGCCCGATACTTGGTATGCGCTCCATAGACCCCATCTTTAACTGACCTCTCCGTATCCCGGATGCTGGGCTCCCTATTTTCCCGTGGAGTTCCGTCATGATGCGTCCCGACGCCAAAGTGCAGAAGGTCTATCTCTACCCAAAGCCCGTCGACTTCCGCAAATCCATCAACGGACTGGCCGCGCTGGTCGAGCTGGACATCAAGGTGGAGGTGTTCAACCCGGTGCTGTTCGTGTTCCTCAATCGCACACGCAGCCAGGTCAAGATTCTCTACTGGGAGCGCAATGGCTTCTGCCTGTGGCTCAAGCGTCTGGAAGCCGAGCGTTTCAAGACCAAACCCGATGCCGGTGACGAGGCCATCGAGCTGACGGTCGACGAACTGAACTGGCTGCTCGACGGTATCGACCTGTGGCGTGACCTGAAGGACGCTGACCATAGCGAACGCCTCGACGTCCGCCAGCAACGCAGCCAGCCCCTGATCGACCAACTCAAGGCCTGGCTGGACAAAACCCAGCCGCAGGTCGCTGGGCAGACGGCCCTGGGCAAGGCGGTAAACTACTTGGCCAGCAACTGGAGCAGGCTGGTGCGCTACATCGAAGGCGGGCATCTACCGATCGACAACAACCGCGCCGAGAACGCCATCCGTCCCTTCGTCATCGGCCGCAAGAACTGGCTGTTCAGCGACACGCCGAAAGGCGCTACCGCCAGCGCGCAGATCTACAGCCTGATCGAAACTGCCAAAGCCAACGGGCAAGAGCCTTACGCCTGGTTGCGCCACATCCTTGAACGCCTGCCAGCGGCCAGTCGCGTCGAGGATTACGAAGCGCTGCTGCCGTGGAACTGCTCGCCAGCTTCTGCCTCTGCTTCCTGAAAAAACCGTCCGCCAGGACGGGGTTTATGGAGCGGTTACTCAATTACCACGCGGTGCCGGGAAACCTGATACGTCTTGGTGGTTTTCGTTCGGCGGTCTGCCGCCTCTGGCGGCAAGCTCTCAAGCGGCGCAGCCAGCGTAACCGGCTCCAGAGGTCACGCTTTGGTCGTCTCGCAGACATCTACATACCGAAGCCCAGAACTGCACATCCCTATCCGGAGGAACGCTTCGCGTCACGAACCTGAGGCAGGAGCCGTATGCGGTAGTTCCGCACGTACGGATCTGTGCGGGGGGCGGCAGGTAACTGCCGTCCCTACCGCGACCGTTGCTTTCGTAATTTCTCTTGAGTTTGTCGAGCCGAGATGCCACTGCCCGGTAGTGCTTTAGCCGGGCGAAGGCGTTCTCCACCAAGTGCCGGTTGCGGTAAAGACCTCTGTCCAGATCCGCATTGCCTTTCACGGAGTTACGCTTTCTCGGGATCACGGCCTTGGCCCCTTGTTGCTCAACCTGCTGCCGAACTCTCTCGCTGTCATAGCCCTTGTCCGCGACAATGGTTTCTGCCTCCGGGAGCTTGGCAATCAATGCGGGAGCCTGGGTGCAATCATTGATTTGCCCCCCGTAATTTCAAACTCGATGGGTAGTCCATGAGCATCAACTGCCAGGTGAATCTTGCTGGTATTGTCAGCTCGACTTTTTCCTATGGCCTCATCGTTTTTCCAGTTGCGAACCACGCATTGAAGCGTTTATAGACCTTATTCCAGTTCCCGAACGCTTCGGGTAGATCTCTCCAGGGGCATCCCGTGCACATGCTACAGCATGCCCTCCACGGTCATTCGTAGATCACGCTTGTGGTAGATGGCCTTGCGCAGCAGAATTTCCCGCAGCTTCGACCAATGCTCATCACTGAGCAATAATCGGGGCATTGTAAACTCGTATCGATGTTGGACTAGAGCTTCAACGATGCGAGTTTTCTCTTATATATCAACTGGTTAGAGAAAAACGGCAACAGCCTCTAGTGGTTACGGGCCCTAGAAGCAAAAAACCAGCGGAGATATTTTCTGCTGGGGATTTTTGTTTTTTGTCTTTCAGATCATGGCGTTAGCGATCTGCATCAACAGATTAAGCCAACACCTTGGCAATGGCCCGGTTTTTTATTTGGTTGCAGATCAGTCGCGACGACCTTCCACCGGCTTGCCGGCGACGGTGCCGTCCTTGAGCATGATCTGGTATTCCTTGCCGTCGGTTTCCACCTGATGCAGGCGTACCAGCAGGTGGCCCCAGTCCTTGGCGAACCACAGCACGGTCTTGCGGGTGCTTTGTGTGGGGTCACGCACGCGCTCGACCTTGATCGCATCGATCAGGCCAGCCTTGGTGCGTACCACTTCTTCGCCCAGTACACGGAAGTCATAGGTTTCGATTTCGTCACCGTCGACCACCTGGTAACTCACGCTCTTTTTGCCCGCCGCGACGTCCTGCTGCAGGGCGACCTGGTAGGTCGACTTGTCCAGCAGGCCGCGATTGAGCGGGAGGCGTACGGCATCGCCACGGTCATTGCCGATGACTTGTTTCTGCTCCCAGTCGAAGTCCTGCTCGACCTTCTTGCCTTTACCCAGGCCGCTGCGGTTGAGGCGGTAGGTCAAGGGCAGCAGGGCGCCGTTGTCGACGCGGAAGGTGCTTTCTTCGGTAAGGCTGGCAACCAGCATCGAGGCTTCGAAGTTGAGGGTCCAGCGGCCGTCGTCCTCACGCTTGAGGCTGCGTTCGGCGCTGCCGCTGACCGGCAGTTGCTTCCAGTCCGCCGTGTAGCTGGCGGAGAAAGGCTGCAGATCCTCGGCAAGGGCGGGCAGGCTGAACAGTGTCAGGGCGAACAGCAGGGCGCGACGCATAGAGTCTCCTAGGTTCGAATCAGGTGGCCGCTGGCGGGCAGCGGCTGGCCATCCAGCATTGCGCCTTGAGCGCCAAGACGCAAGCGGCCTTCGGCAAACCAGCGCACCGCCAGAGGATAGATCTGGTGTTCCTGCTGATGCACGCGGCGCGCAAGGCTTTCGGCCGTGTCGTCTGCCATGACTGGCAATACAGCTTGTACGACCAGAGGGCCACCATCGAGTTCCTCGGTGACGAAGTGCACGCTGCAGCCGTGTTCGCTGTCGCCGGCTTCGATAGCTCGTTGATGAGTGTGCAGGCCTTTGTGCTTGGGCAGCAGTGACGGGTGGATATTGAGCAGGCGGCCTGCATAGTGCTGAACGAAGCCAGGCGTGAGGATGCGCATGAAACCGGCCAGCACCACCAGGTCAGGCTGGTGGGCATCTATGGCCTGGATCAGGGCGGCATCGAAGGCTTCGCGGCCGTCGAACTGCTTGTGATCAAGCAGTTCGGTGGCGATCCCGGCCTGTTTCGCCCGCTCCAGGCCGTGGGCACCGGCGCGGTTGCAGATAACCGCGGCGATGCGGGCCGGATTGCCGTCGTGGGCGACGCTGTCGATCAGCGCTTGCAGATTGCTGCCTGACCCGGAGATCAGGACGACGACATTGCAGGGCATCAGTGGGCTTTCAGGTTGTTCAGCTGCACCTGGGCTGCACCTTCTGCCGCTTCGGTGATCTGGCCGATGACCCAGGGTTGCTCGCCGCTGGAGCGCAGGCTGGCCAGGGCGGTTTCGACCTGATCCTGAGCGACGCAGATGACCATGCCGACGCCGCAGTTCAGCACGCGGTGCATTTCATGTTCGTCGACGTTGCCTTGTTCCTGCAGCCAGTCGAACACCGCCGGACGATTCCAGCTGGCCACGTCGATCACCGCCTGGGCGCCTTGCGGCAGCACACGCGGGATGTTGTCCAGCAGGCCGCCGCCGGTGATGTGGGCCATGGCCTTGACCGCACCGGTGTCCTTGATCAGCTTGAGCAGCGGCTTGACGTAGATACGGGTCGGCGCCATCAGCAGGTCGGCCAGGGCCTTGCCATCCAGTTGCACCTGCTTGATGTCGGCGCCGGAGACTTCGATGATCTTGCGGATCAGCGAGTAGCCGTTGGAGTGCGGGCCGGAGGAGGGCAGTGCGATCAGCGCGTCGCCAGTGATGACCTTGGAGCCGTCGATGATTTCGCTCTTTTCCACCACGCCAACGCAGAAGCCGGCCAGGTCGTAGTCTTCGCCTTCGTACATGCCCGGCATTTCCGCGGTTTCACCACCGACCAGGGAGCAGCCAGCCAACTCGCAACCGGCGCCAATGCCGGTGACCACGGTGGCGGCGACGTCGACGTTGAGCTTGCCGGTAGCGTAGTAGTCGAGGAAGAACAGCGGCTCGGCGCCGCACACCACCAGGTCGTTGACGCACATGGCGACCAGGTCCTGGCCGATGCTGTCGTGCTTGTTCAGGTTCAGTGCCAGGCGCAGTTTGGTGCCGACGCCGTCGGTGCCGGACACCAGTACGGGTTGCTTGTAGCCGGCCGGGATCTCGCACAGGGCGCCGAAGCCGCCCAGGCCACCCATGACTTCCGGACGCGCAGTGCGCTTGGCGACGCCTTTGATGCGTTCGACCAGGGCTTCACCGGCATCGATGTCGACGCCTGCGTCCTTGTAGCTGATGGAGGGTTGCTTGCTCATAGATCCGGGCCTTTGAATGGGGAGTTCGTGTAGGCGCCGACGTGGCGCAGGCTCATTCAGGGAACCTGGCGCGCGTACCGGCTGGCGAAGGCGCGCGATTTTATCAGGCTTGCCCGGTAGCGGCCACTCGCGTGCATGCGCTTCGTCGCAGGCGCTGGCTCTGGTTGCCGGGGCTTGAGCGGCTGTTTAAGGTATAGGCCTTTGTGCCCGCCCGCCGTACGGCCATCCCTTGCGAGAGTCCCCCGATGCGTTTGCCCATCCGCCTGCTGTTCGTCTGTCTGTCGCTTCTGAGCCTGCCGGCATTGGCCGCGCCGGTTGCCGGTCTGTACCAGGTGCGTGAGCCTGTGGCGGATCAACAGCCGGAAAGCCGCGACGCGGCCATGCAGAAGGCCCTGCAGACCCTGGTGCTGCGCTTGACCGGTGATGCCAAGGCGCTGCAGAGCGCTGGCTTGGAAGGCCTGCGCAAGGATCCGCAACAGATCGTCAGCCAGTTTGGTTTCGAGGGCGATGCGTTGCTGGTCGAATTCGATCCGGTCAGCACGGATCAACAGCTGCGCCAGGCTGGCCTGGCCCTGTGGGGCGCCAATCGACCGGTGATCCTGACCTGGTGGCTCAACGAAGCGCCAGAAGGCAGCCAGCTGGTCGGCGAGAGTCAGAGTGCGTCGGCGCTGCTGCGCGAGGCGGCTCAGCACCGCGGCCTGCCGCTGCGTTTGCCTCTGGCTGATTTGAGCGAGCAGGCACTGGGCAATGCCGATGTGCTGCTGGCCAACGATCCACAGGCGCTACGTGAGGCCTCCGAGCGTTATGGCGCCGATGCCTTGCTGGCCGTGCAGGCGACCGAAAGCGGCGGCAGTTGGCAGGCGACCTGGCGCCTGTGGCTGGGCGACGAGCGTGAACAGGGCAAGGCTGAGGGCGCCGATCAGGCTGCGCTGGCCGATGCAGTGCTGCTGGCCGTGGCCGAGCGCCTGGCGCCGCGGTTCGTCGTCAAGCCTGGCGCGGCGCACAGCCTGACGCTGGTTATCGAAGGTGCTGACCTGGGCCGTTTCGCGGCGCTGGAGCGCTTGCTCGAACCCTTCGCCGCGCGCTTGCAGGAGATCGACGGCCAGCGCCTGGTCTATCAGGTCAGTGCCAGCCCGGAGCAACTGCGCGCGCAACTGGCGTTGGGGCAACTGCAGGAAGTCAGCGAGCCGCTCGATGCTGCTGCACCGCCGGAGAATCCCCAGGAGGGGGCAACCGAGGCGCCGCAGGTGAAGCCGCGCACCGATCAGCTGCGTTTTCGCTGGTAAGCTTGCCGGCGGATAAATCACCGCCCAGTTACGCGGCGCCCTTCTGGCGCCGTTGCGCATCGAGGACGCGAGCATGACCGATTCCACCCGCTGGCTATGGATGGCTGGGCTGTTTCTGCTCGGCTGGTTGCTTTACCTGCTGCACCCGATTCTTTCCCCCTTCCTGATCGGCATCCTGTTGGCCTACCTGGGCGATCCGCTGGTCGACCGCCTCGAGCGGCATCGCCTGTCGCGTACCGCTGGCGTGGTGGTGGTGTTCACCCTGTTTGCGCTGGCGCTGCTGATACTCGTATTGGTGCTGGTGCCCATGCTGGGACGGCAACTGGTGCGTTTGTATCAACTGGCGCCGGAGATGATCGACTGGCTGCAGGGCACGGCACTGCCCTGGTCGCAATCGCACCTGGGCTTGCAGGACGACCTGTTGCAGGTCGACCAGCTCAAGCAGGTGTTCGCCGACAACATCGGCAAGACCACCGATGTGCTCAAGGCGGTGCTGGCTCAGGCGACCTCTTCGGGCCTGGCGCTGCTGGCCTGGCTGGGTAATCTGCTGCTGATTCCGGTGGTGAGCTTCTACCTGATGCGCGACTGGGATGTGCTGGTCGAGCAGGTGCGGCGCCTGCTGCCGCGTCAACGCGAGGGGTTGGTGGTCAAGCTGGCAGGCGAATGCCATGAGGTGCTCGGCGCCTTCCTGCGTGGCCAGCTACTGGTGATGCTGGCGCTGAGCATCATTTATGCCTCGGGCCTGATGCTGGTGGGGCTGGAGCTGGGATTGCTGATTGGCGTGCTGGCGGGGTTGGCGAGCATCGTGCCCTATATGGGCTTTATCGTCGGCATCGGTGCGGCGTTGACCGCCGCGCTGTTCCAGTTCGGCCTCGAACCCTATCCCCTGATCGGCATCGCTGTGGTGTTCATGATCGGCCAGATGCTCGAGGGCATGGTGCTGACGCCCATGTTGGTGGGCGATCGCATCGGTCTGCACCCGGTCGCGGTGATCTTCGCCATCCTCGCTGGCGGCCAGCTGTTTGGCTTCACCGGCGTGCTGTTGGCCTTGCCGGTAGCAGCGGTGATCATGGTTCTGCTGCGCCATGCCCATGATTTGTATAAACTTTCAGGTCTTTACGGTGAATCGCCTTCAAGCGACTGATTTTTAAGGGTTTTCTTTTTGGTTCGCTTGACTGGTGTCGAAGAAGTGTCGAAACCATCCAGCGGATTGAAGCGAACCGCGTCGCGCAGGTGCGAGGGCGAAAGGTGTGCATAGCGCATGGTCATGGTCAACGACGAGTGACCTAGAATCTCTTTCAACGCCAGGATGCCACCGCCGTTCATGATGAAATGACTGGCGAAGGTGTGCCGAAGCACATGACTGGCCTGGCCCCTTGGCAACTTGATGCCACTGGCCTTCAGCGCAATGCGGAAGGCACGCATGCAGCTGGTAAAGCGGTTACGTTCCTCGAAATGCACAGTCAGGCGCTTGGCCAGGTCAGAGCTAATCGGCACCGTGCGAACACGCTTCGACTTTGTGTTGACGAATGTCACGGTATCGTTCCTGACAAGCTCAGGCCGAAGACCTTCAGCCTCTGACCATCTGGCACCCGTGGCCAGACATAGCTCAGCAACAAGGCGGACGCTATGCGACCGGCTTTTATCGAGAGCTTCGATCAGTTGCGGGATCTGATTTATCGACAGATACGATAGCTGCGTCTCCTGAAACTTGAGGGGCTTGAGCTTGGCCAGCGGGCTGGAATAGTCGATATCGCCCAAGCGGTACAGTTCGTTGAAAACCGTCTTGAGGTAGGACAGCCGGTTGTTGATCGACTTAGGCTTAGCGCCGCCCTCTAATTCACGACGCCGAAGGTCTACAACCGCCGAACCGTTGAGCTTGCGGGCTATGGGATCACCCAGGCGCTTGGCCATGAGTTTGAGAGCGTTTGTGCGACGCTGACCGCTGGTAATGGCATGGCCATGCAGGTCATACCAGCGCTGAATGACTTCGCTTAGCCGGCGATTGTCCTTTGGCTTAGGGTTCCAATCGCGAGGCTGAATGCATTCGGTTCGGCACTTGGCCTCAAATCGCAGGGCTTCGGCTTTGGTCTTGAGCGTCTTACGAAAGCGCTTCCCCTTGAGCGGCTCAACATCGACTTTCCAGCGGCCGTCAGGCAGTTGTTCGATAGCCATCAGACAGCACGCCCCCAACGCACATGCCGTTCTTCAAGGATGCCCTTGATATGCTTATATAGGCCGTCTTCATCCATGCCTTTAGAGGCATAATGATCGCGGATCACCGGCCAGCACTCCCAATCCTTGAGCCGGTGAAATGCTCGCCTAGCGCCCACTCGCTCCCGTGCCAGCAGGCTGACGAAGTTTCCCAGGAATAACTCGACGTTCTTGCCGGAAAAGCCCCGCGAGGTCTTGTATTGGCGCTTGTACTCGGTGTCATCCACCAGGGAATCCACCGGCAGATCAACGCGCACATCGTCACGGATCAGCGTCCAGATGGGCTCAAAGTAGCCAGGGCGAGCCAGCAACTTGAACTGGCGCAGGCCGTAGCGCCACAGGCCGTCTAGGTGCGGTGCGAATGCGGCATAGCTGTTGGTTTCGATGATCTTATTGGTCTGGAGATCGAACGAGCCGGAAGCGAATTGCTGGATAACCGAGTGGTGATAACGCAGCTCTACGCGCCACACGTCTTGTTCGGGGTTGTAGTTGTGCGGGTCGGCTTCGTCGAAGCTGTCACGACGCTTCCAGACGTTTTCCCAATAGTCGAGCTTGTCGATGGAGCGGGCCTGCTCGGTCTTGTTATAGATGGCGAGTTGCACGCCGTTGGCCGAGCCAAACATGGAGGTTTCGCCACGCCCGTAGACGCTGCTTTTCGTTGCCCAGGTAATTTCCTTAATGCCGGAAATGTCGCGGGCGGCGCGTGCGCGGCAATGCATACGGGCGACCAGATCAGAAGGGGGCGTCCAACCTTGCAGGTCTAGCGCGAGGTGAACCGCGCACTGGTTGCGGTCGACGTTGGTCAGCACGTGGTCGGCGTAGTAGTCCAGGCGTTCCTGTAGGCGTTCGGGGCAGAACTGGTCGATGGCATGCGGAGACACCTCGATTTTCAGATGGGGGCCGATATTCTCGATTTTGGCGTTGAAGTTCTTCACCAGCAGAATGATACCCAGGTCCGCATTCTGCAGCTTGTACTGGTACCCGGAATCCTTGCTGACGCGACCCGAGTGCCAACGCTGGCCAGCGAAGTCGACGATGGTGCCTGGCTTGTCGAACAAGCACATGATTTCGGGGCGGATCAAACCGCGATAGAGTTGGCGGACGGTATCAACGCCACAGCGCAATAAGCGGACTTTCGACAGGTCGAAAATCTGAGCCGTATTCGGATCAACAAAGATACGGCCATCAACAGCCGGTTGGGCATTCAGTCCAAGACGAGCAAAATCTTTAACCTTCATTGCTTTTTTCCCTCATTGACCCTAATTGGCCGTTTTCTTTTCTGTTTATCTGACGTGTTACAGGGACGTCAGCGCGCAGGCTTTGCGCCGCGCTCGCAGGCTCCCGCTGGCGCAAAAGCCAGGGCGCGCTGACACTTGATCACCACAGGAAGCGGCCTTTTTCGTAGCTGACGACGTTGATAGGAGGTGTCGCCTGGGAATCGGCCGGGGGCTGCATGTGAGGCTGTGAAAAGCCCGGTATGGATTGCGGCTGCTGGAGCTGGCCGAACGCTTGCTGTGAGCGATCAGGCCGTGTGGGATCGAAGTAGCCGACTTCGACCACTCGCATGCAGAAGCTGAAATCAGTTTCTACGCGGGTTCCCTGCTGGGTGTAACACTGGCAAACGGTCTGCTTTCCGTTGACAGTGGCACTAGCCATACGGGTGAAATTGCGGGCGTAGTTATCCGGGTCAGTACTGGACATGCAGTAGAGCCGCGGAAACGACTGAGGCTTGGTTAGATCATCGTAAAGCGGGGCAGATGAAGGGACGTTTTCGACGCGAGGGATACGCTCGGCCAGGTACTGCCCACGAGACATAGGCGCGGAGGTTTCTTTCGTGATGCCAGGTATCAGCGACTTGGCCAAGTCGGTGGCGAGGTTGCCGCTTTCGGCCTTGGGCGCGCTTTGAGTGGGCGCCGCATCGGTGACGGGTGTTTCAGTTTCCTTGGCGCCGTAGATGAAGCTGTAGCCGCGCAACGAAGCATAGATGCATATGCCCAAGCCAAGGGTGGCGAGTACGAATTTACGCGACGGCTTGAAGCTGAAATGGTGCTCAGCCTTGGCGCTGGTGTAGACACCGAAGTAGCGCTTATCCAGGCTGATGATGGTGCGGCTGGCATCTTTACAGGTGTTGATCTTTTCAACATCGTTGTAAACGCGTTCTATCTCATAGCGCGAGACTTTGCTACTACCGAAGATTCGCCAATAGTGAATGTGTTTGTTGCAGAGACGGCGGGCATGCACGTCGATGAATCGAGGGTCCTGGGTGATCAAGTGAACCTCATGGCCCTGCTTGCGCATGATCTCGAAGCGCGAAATATGTTCTGGTACTTCCTTACGAGGATCGCGCACGCCAAACCAGCCTTGCGCCTCATCCACCACAATCAGGGCGTTGTCAGGTAACTCATACCACTTGAGCGGATCATCGAAGGGAAACCAATCAGCCTGAAGCTTGCTCGCATCGAGGTCGGTGACGTTGTGGTAGTAGACGACCCGGCCATGCTTCTTGGCAGCCTGATCGACCTCCTTGATGGTGTTCAGCGTCTTGCCATGGCCCATCAGGCCGGTGCGGATATAGAGCATGATCAGGCCGTAAAGGTGGTGTTGGTGGAGAGCTTGGTGCGGCGATCAGCCATCCGATCAATACCCACCAGAACAAGGCGTGTGGTAATCGCTGCGAAGTAGATATTTACCGCCACATCGAACTTGGCCAGGCCCAGGATCATTTGCAGGGACTGGCTAAGGTTGCCCAGGTTGGCCATGGCGTAGTCCTTGGCTTCGTTGATGACCAAATTGATGCCGACGTAGGCGACTACGCCGATACCAATGGCCCGCAGCACTTGTTTGACGATGGGCAGGACGATGATCAGGAACAGGTGAGCCAGATAGAAAAAGTGCATGGTTATTCACCTCCAAAGGCACGACCGACATAGGCCGCCGCCCAAATGCTGGCCACGGCAACGATGATCCAGGAAAGATCAACGGCTATGGTGCAGAGGGGCTGATAGCTAAACGAAAGGGAGCCGCCAGAGAGCTGGGCGTGCTCAGGTGCAGGGCATCCAGCAGGCAAGAAGCGAGTAGCCTCTCCGATGATGCTAGGAGCCGAGACTTCAGCTTCAGGGAGTGTGAAGTTCTCGCCTTGGAAGAGACCTTCGATATCGGACTTCTTGCCGTCGAAGTCGCCCATTTCTTCGGCGTAGCACTGCTGTTCTTTCTGTTGCTTGAGGATGGCGCAGTCGATGGGGTCACCCGTGCAGGTAAAGCCGCCGTCACAGGTGCCCACCGTGGCGGTTCGTTCTTCACCCTGTTCGCCTTCATCATCGCCAATGCCATCGCCGTCAGGCTTGTCAGGGTTACAACCGTCACCGACGCAATCTCCCTTTTTAGTGGTATTACCGTTGGCGTCAGTTGTTTCTGAATCAGTTTCAGAATTGCTGGTGGAGTTGCATGGGTTCATGCCCTTGCAGTTTGTCTTAGTGGTGTCGGTTTTCGTGGTCGTTTCGCTAGAACCGTCCGCGTTTTCTTTCTTGGTCGTTTCCTGATCGACCTTGGTTTCCGACTTCTGAGGCGGCTTGGTCTTTGAAGGTGTGCAGTTGGTTTTGAACTGCTGAATAGAGCCTTCTTTGCACTCGACTTCGCCCTTGTCTTCAAACTTCTTGGTGGCCGTGCAGTTGCGCTTAAGACTCCCGTCCGGCTGAGTTTCCCAGCCAGAGCACTCATTATTGGTGTCGTACTTAGGCGCCTCGGTTACTGGATCTTTCGCCGGAGGCTGATCGAATACCGATGGGTCGTTGGCCGACGGAGTGCAGCTGATGCCGTTGCCCTTGTACTCAAAGGAGCCAACGAGCTGATCAGGTGGGCCGAAGTCGCGCTTGGAACTGAAGCCACCAAAGGTGTGAGAGTACTGGCAGCCGCTTTTGCAGACAGTTACGGGCGGGTCAACAGAAGGGTTGCCATCATCGCCGAGGGTAGCAAAGCGAAACTCATGGTAAACCACGTCGCCAATGGTTGATTCGCATTGGTCGGGCTGAGGTGCCTCGCATCCGCCCGTTACAGGATTATAAACGGAGGGCGGAGTGCAACCAGACCCCTGCCGTACAACAGAATGCTGAGAAATAAAAACAGGACCGCTATAGAGATAGCAAGCCGCAGTAGAGCCACCAGAATAAAGAAGCTGGTATGTCCTGCCATTTTTGCTGGCAAGTTTAGAACAGCTAGAGTCAGCGGTCTCGCCCCTGGTTTGAATATCAGAACCAATTTGCCAATAATAATCTTCAGCCAGCGAAACCCCAGAATAAAACGCCGCCGAAAGAATCAGCATAAGCTGTGCGATATAAAACCGAACGTTGCGCATCTCACACCCTCCCAAACAGCAGCGCCGCGAAGGCAAGGGTCATAACCACCAAGTAGTAAGTGTTAGGATCAATCGCCATAAGCAGAAACCCCGCCGAAGCGGGGTTGACCTCTGTTGGTGGGTTAAACGGCGCGGCGCATGTACTTGAACAGCGCCGCAGCGACGAGCAGGCCGAGACCGGCATAGCCGATGATGCTGATATCGCCTTCACCGCCTTCCATCTTGGTAACCACGTCTGCAGCAGAGGCGTAGGCCTGGCCGATGCCAAAGGCGCTGATGACAGCAACGGCGCCGACTTGGCGGCCGTAGTGACGCAGGGTATTGCGGAGTTTCATAGGACTTACCTCACTAGCTTCTTGAGAACGAGGAAGATGAACACCGTGGCGAATACGCCTACGGCGGCATCCAGCATGGTGATCGCCTCCTCATCGGTTAATCCGGGAGAGAGTTCCGCCCGGATTTCAGCACCCGTGATGGAAACCAGTTGGCCAGTGCACCGAGGCTCCCCAGTAGCTCCAGCCGACCATTCCCCATCGCAGGCAATGAAATTCATAGGCCCTCGGTTACTCAGCCAGGCTGGGGTCGCGGACGACCTCAGCCATGTCCAGGCAGTCGGGGCAGATGGTTTCGTGTGGCGCCGCGCGCAGATCGGGCAGCAGGTCGGGCTGGGGGGCGGACTGGTTGTAGAGCTGGCCCATGGGCTGCCCGCAGCAGTCACACAGCACGCGATCAACGATCAGCATGGCGGCGCCCTCCCGTCAGGCCTTGGCCGCGTCCGGTTGAGCACCGGTCGGCTTGGGCTGTTGTTGGGTGGCTTGTGGGGCAGTGGGCTTGGCGGCCTGGGCGGGCTTGGCCGACTCGACGTGCAGGACGATGAACTTGCCCGCGTTCTTGGAGCCGCGTTCAATTTCCACGGTTACGCGGGCGGTTTCCAGCACGTCGATGCCTTTGCAGGCGTTCCAAACTTCGTCGCGGACATCTTCGGAGACTTGCATCGAGAGCAGAGAAATACCCACGTCTTTTTCGCCGTCCGGCTCATCGCCCAGATACAACTTCACAAGATCAACGTTGTCGAACTTAACGCGCTCAGCGCTGATGAATGCCAGTTCCATCGTAGTGCGTGCCATCTTTGTTACCTCGCATAGTTGCGCTAGTTGTGCGCTTTCAGGTTTTTCAGGTTGACCAGTTCCAATTGGCCAACTTTTCCATTGGCCTTACTTCGGTTCCGGTGCCTGCGTTACTTGTGTTTCTTTTGCCGCTTCTAGTGCGTGTTAATTAACTATTGGGCGATCCCTTCGGGCCGGGCTCTACTCGCTTCGCTCACCAAGCCAAACGGTGAAGCGTGTTTGTCTTGGCCCTTCGGGTAACGATCCCTTTCGCAACACCAAGGGCTCTGCCCTTGTAATCCCGCTCTCGCCGCCGAGGGCTCGGGAGCTGGGGCGGAAAAGCTGCCCCAACTCCCCAGCCAAGGCTTGCTTTGTCAGGTGGCCGTTCAAGGGTTCGCTACGCCCGCGCCTCCGTTTGACCGAACGATGAAGCGTGTTCGGACAAGCCGGGGGCGCGGCCCTTGACCTGTTCAGCATCGGCGGCGTTGGCCGGATCGCTGAGGCCAGCGATACCAGAGCAGTCATTGCAGCCGCAGAAGTCGCCGCCGCACTTGGGGCAGGTCTCGCTGCCCAGGTGCTTAGCATCGCTGTATGGCTCGGCGTGGCCGCAGTCCTGGCAGAGGACGTAGGCGTCGGTCAGTTCGGGCGACTGGTTCATACTGTGCCCCCTAGAACGGAAAGTCGTCCGTTGGTGCGGAGGTGGTGCTTTGGAAGGCAACGCTCCAGAACGCTGGCGGTCGGCGTGGTGGCTTGTGTTTCTCGCAGGTATAAGCCTGCGAAACGTGGTTCCGACCATTGACCTTTGACCATTGCGCGGGGCGGCAATCGGTGCATTGTATGTATGGGTAAGTAGGTGCCTTGGGCGGGGTCCAATTTCGATTTAACCAGCACACAGAGCAGTCGCAGGCTTCGGCGTGGGGTTGGCGCAGGTACTGGCTCAGGCTTTTCATTGGCCGAGTCCCGCGCTGAAAGCTTTGCTAGGCGGGCTTTGACTTCAAGAGCGGCTTTGTGACGAGACCACCAAACATCAATAGGCATGCAAGGGCCTGCATTTTCCTCACACGGGAACGGATATCGCGCATGGTTTGCAGCGTTACCGAGAATGTGACGCAACGAACTTGCTTGCTCATACGTCAGAACGCCGCTGACCTCAGCAGCCCTCAACATGCCAAGCACATAGGAATAAGAGTGACCGTCCCCAAAGCCGAATTTACGCAGATGGACGAGGGAAGTAAGCAGGACAGACAGGAAGGCTTTCAGTTGATCGTTCACGATACCCACTCCAATTCAGCCAGGTGCTGACGCCACAGCACGCAATTGACCATGCGACGCTTGCCGACCTTGACAGACGGCAGAACAGCCTTTTTGACCCAGTTACGAGCCATATCAGGGGTTACGCCGTTGCGTGCGGCCCAGACCTCAGGCAGTTCAACGTCAGCCAGGGGCGCCGCTTGGGTTTGATCTAGGTTTTCCGTTTCCATTGTCTGGGTCATTCCGGCACTATTTAGGGTCATTGGCGGCTTGATCCTGGCCACGCATCCGAGATGCACACCCATTTAGCCGCTAAAACATTTTGGCTCTATCCAAATTGACTAGAGCCTGATTGAATTGTGCCTAACTCTAGTCATTTTGAATAGAGTAAATATAGATCGATTTGGAATGATAAAAGAACGGGTTATAGCTGTCTTGAAGCACAGCGGCATAAGGCTTCCAGAGCTAGAAAAGCTAACCGGAATAAGCCGGTATACCTGGAGCAACCTTAAAAACCCTGCTAAAAGCAGGGAAATTAAGGAAGACGAAATAGAAGCGGTAGTGAAGCTATATCCACAATTTGCACTATGGATCGTAAGCGGGCAGGTAGTGCCCGAGTGCGGGCAAACAAGCCCCGACTATGACGAAGCCAATTCAAACTTGCCCAAACCAAACGCGGGATAGCGATCACTCAAGAAGTAGCCAGGCGCTGGATTGCCCGAAAGGAGGCGAACGATGGATGAACAGTTTAAAAACCTTAAGTTCGACATGGACGAAGAGATGCAGGAACGGCAGGCAAGAGTATCCGCCAGCCGAAAACAGCCCATCGATACTGGAACAGCGATCATTATCGCCGCGTTAATTCTGGTTGCAGGCATATGGGGCGGAAAAGTCTATTACGACTACATCCAAGAACAACGCGCATTAGCCGCGCTAAAACAGTTCTCACAATCGCTTAACTCTGCAGTGCAGGAGTCAACCAGGCGAAGCCAGCAATACGCAAGAGAAAGCGCAGCCCAAAACGAACAGAGAAGAAAAGTCTATGAGGCCGAAAAAACCGAGGCCCTAAGACGAGTAATGCAAGAGCAGGCACAGCAAAAGCAGGAAGCCCGACAGCTCTCGCCACAATGCCGATTCTGGCGGGACCAATACGAGAGCAACCCAACCGAACGAGCGACAAACGAATACCGCAAGGCATGCGGCTACTAGTGTCGAAAAAGTGTCGAAAACACTAGCCCTAATCGATCCCAAATTGACCCAGCCACCGCACCTAACCTCTTGAATTGAAACCAAATAGACCCGCAGTGACACCCCTAGACGAAGGGTATAAACTTTCCGGCCTTTACGGAGAGAGCAGCGGTTCCCACGAGCCCCCCACATGAAACCCATCCAGCTTCCCTTGGGGGTGCGTCTGCGTGATGACGCCACCTTCGCCAATTACTACCCCGGCGCCAATGCCGCGGCCCTGGGCTATGTCGAGCGCTTGTGCGAGGCCGACGCCGGCTGGACGGAAAGCCTGATCTACCTGTGGGGCGCCGAAGGCGTCGGGCGCAGCCACCTGCTGCAGGCGGCCTGCCTGCGTTTTGAGCAGCGTGGCGAAGCGGTGGTGTATCTGCCGCTCAGCGAAGTGGTGCAGCACGGCCCGGAGTTGCTCGACAACCTTGAACTGTGCGAGCTGGTCTGCCTCGATGATCTCGATGCCGTGGCCGGACGCAGCGACTGGGAAGAAGGGCTGTTCCACCTGTTCAACCGACTGCGTGACAGCGGCAGGCGCTTGTTGCTGGCAGGCACCATGTCGCCACGCGAGTTGCCGATTCAACTGCCTGATCTGAAGTCGCGACTGACCCTTTCGCTGGTCTTCCAGTTGCACGAGCTGTCCGATGAAGACAAGCTGCGCGCCCTGCAGCTGCGCGCCTCGCGTCGTGGCCTGCAGATGAGCGATGAGGTCGGCCGCTTCATCCTCACCCGTGGCGAACGCAGTATGAGCGCGTTGTTCGAGCTGCTGGAACGCCTGGATCAGGCCTCGCTACAAGCCCAGCGCAAGCTGACCATTCCCTTTCTCAAGGAAACCTTGGGCTGGTAGCTGCTTCGGGAGTTCATGTGTTGGAGCGAGCTCTGCTCGCGAATTTTTAGCTGCACAAGCGCTTCGCGAGCAGAGCTCGCTCCCACATCAGGACATTTATTCACCTGCGAGTTTACGGTCGTACTGAAAACGCCAGCGGGTGTAGAGCAGGGCGCAGCAGAACAGGCCGAAGCTGATTACCGCCTCCAACGCGCCGAACAGTGCGCGCGCCGGGTCGATGGCGGCCAGTACGCCCTGGATGAAGTAGATGTTGACGACGAAGCAGGTCCAGGCGTGGGCACGGGCGTTGCCCATCAACATCCCGGGGGCGAGCAGCGCCAGTGGCAACAGTTGAATGGCCAGCACCACGCCGACCCGCGCGCCATGCAGATCGGCGAAGGCCAGGTTCCACACCAGCAGCAGGGTCAGCAGGGCGATGAAACTGAACAGGCTCAGTGCTCGACTGAGTTTGACCCGTGGCTCCAGCCATTCAAGGCTGGGCAGGGGCTTCTTTGCTCGGGCCACGTTCAGCGCTCCAGTTTGCTGGCGGTTTGCGCCAGGCGTCGACCCAGTGCACGGCACAGGGCGATTTCATGTTCGTCCAGCGCGCGTTTACCGTCGCCGCCCGCATGGTGGCTGGGGCCGTAGGGCGTACCACCGCCGCGGGTTTCGAGCAGGGCCGATTCGCTATAGGGCAGGCCGCAGACCAGCATGCCGTGGTGCAACAGAGGCAGCATCATCGACAGCAGGGTGGTCTCCTGGCCGCCATGCAGGCTGGCGGTGGAGGTGAACACGCCTGCCGGCTTGCCGACCAGTTCGCCGGTCAGCCACAGGTTGCTGGTGCCATCGATGAAGTACTTGAGTGGTGCGGCCATGTTGCCGAAACGGGTCGGGCTGCCCAAGGCCAGACCCGAACAGTTCTTCAGGTCGTCCAGGGTGGCGTACATGGCGCCGTCCTCCGGCACGCTCGGCGCAACGGCCTCGCATTCGCTGGATACCGCCGGCACTGTGCGCAGGCGTGCTTCCAAACCAGCCAGCTCGACGCCACGGGCAATCTGTTTGGCCATCTGCGCGGTGGCGCCATGGCGGCTGTAGTAGAGCACGAGGATGTAGGGCGCGCTCATGCCAGCAGCTCCAGCACTTTTTCCGGTGGTCGGCCGATCACGGCCTTGTCGCCAGCGATGAGGATCGGGCGCTCGATCAGCTTGGGATGCTTAGCCATGGCCTCGATCAGCTGCGCCTCACTCAAGCTGGCATCGCTCAGGCCCAGCGTCTTGTATTCGTCCTCGCCGCTACGCAGCAGGTCGCGTGCGGAGATACCCAGCTTGCCGAGCAGGCTCTTGAGCTCCCTGGCGCTGGGTGGCGTTTCCAGATAGCGCACGACGTGCGGTTGCAGGCCGCGGGCTTGCAGCAGCTCCAGAGCGGCGCGGGATTTTGAGCAGCGCGGGTTGTGGTAGAGGGTCAGGTCGGTCATGGTGGCTCGCATCCGGCTTGAAGTGGCGGCTATTCTAACCGCCTGATGCGCGGATGCACGCAAACCGCTGGGGCGGCTTTGCTGCGACCTTTTTACGCGGCGCATTGTCTGTCTGTTTAGGTTTGAGGGCTAAGGAGAGGTCATGCTGCGTCGTTTGAAGGACTGGATGGGGTTCTGGCTCAGCCTGTATCAGCGTTTCGTGGATAACCGCGGCGCAGGCAACGCAGCGGCGTTGACCTACACCACCTTGTTCGCCGTGGTGCCGATGATGACCGTGACCTTCGCCATGCTGTCGGCGATTCCGGCGTTCAAGGGCGTGGGCGAGGAAATCCAGGGGTTCATCTTCAACAACTTCGTACCTTCCACTGGCGAGACGGTGCAGGAATACCTGCGTGAGTTCACCACCCAGGCGCGGCAGTTGACCTGGTTTGGCGTGGGGCTGCTGGCCGTCACCGCCTTCCTCATGCTGGTAACCATCGAAAAGACCTTCAACGTGATCTGGCGGGTGCGCCAGCCGCGCCGCGGCATGTCCAGCTTCCTGCTGTACTGGGCGATTCTCAGCCTCGGACCGCTGCTGCTGGGTGCGGGCTTTGCGGTCAGTACCTATATCGCCTCGCTGTCGCTGATTTCCGGTCCGGACGCAGTAGTCGGTGCCAAGACGCTGCTTGCCTTCACGCCGTTGCTATCGAGCATTGCGGCCTTCACCTTGCTGTATGCGGCGGTCCCCAATACTCGGGTGCCCTTGCGCCATGCGGTGCTGGGCGGCTTGTTCAGCGCGGTGCTGTTCGAAGTGGCCAAGGCGCTGTTCGGCCTCTACGTGCGCCTGTTTCCCGGTTATCACCTGATCTACGGCGCCTTCGCCACGGTGCCGCTGTTTCTGGTGTGGATCTATCTGTCCTGGTTGATTGTGCTGCTGGGTGCCGAGCTGGTGTACGGCCTCTCGCAACCACGGCACTGGCGTCGCGAACCCATCCCCAAGGGACTGGTTCTGCTGGTGGTGTTGCGCCTGTTGCTCAAGCGCCAGCAGAAGGGCGAAGCCCTGCATTACGGCGATATGCAGCGCGCTGGCTGGCGTTTGCCGGAAGACGAGTGGAACCAGGTGATGGACTTTCTCGAGCGTGAGCACCTGGCTTGCAAGGCCAGTGGCGGCGGCTGGGTGCTGTGCCGTGATCTGCACAATTTTTCCCTGCATCAGTTGCTCGAGTGCAGTCCCTGGCCGTTGCCGACTCTGGCGCAACTGCCCGCTCAGCTCGACGAACCCTGGTATCCGGCATTGCGCGAGGGACTGGAGCGCCTGCAGGCGGAGCGCGAGGAGCAGTTCGGAGTCAGTCTGGCGGATTGGTTACCGGGCAAGGGCTGAGCAAACTTGCGCGACATTGTGGGCGACGGTGAATGAGAGAAGGCGCCGAAAATGGGTGACAAAAAGCGTCAGTTTCAGGCGTTGCCTAGTCCTGCCGTGGCCTGGACGCAAGGGGTAGGCGCCAAGGAATGCGTTGTACAAGGGCTGGCACGCTTCTAGCTACTGCAGGAGCAGTTGCTATCGAACTGCCAGCAGGGGCAGGGATCGCTGAGGACGCAGGCAGTAATGACGGTAAAAAACAGGGTAATCCACCTTCATCGACGCGATCCGCAGGAAGCGCTGGCGCGGCTCAACCGAATCACTGGGCTGGAGTTCGCGCGTTGGCCGGAGTCGCTGCTCGAACACGTGGTTGCCGAAAACCTGCAGCCAGACGCTGACGGTTCAATCCCGCGGGCTGCGCCCAGCCCCGGAGTTTCCTCTGGCTGAAAGCAAAACCCCGCGTCACTGCGCGGGGTTCGATGTTGCCGTTCTGGTTCAGGCCATGGCCTGGCGGGTCTCGCTGTTGGCCAATTCGACGGCTTGAACGAAGAATTCCTCGACCACCAGACTCTGCGCCGGCACAGCTGAGCGCAGGCGTACCTGCATGTCTTCGATCTTCATCCGCACTGGCATGCGAGCGATCCCGGAGAGCAGGATCTTGCCATGGGCATTGACCTTGCCATGGTCGACATTCACCTCGCGGCGCTTGTCCCCGTCGCGATAACTCACCAGCAGCGATACCGGCAGGTTGGCCAGCCCCGGCAATTGCAGCCAGGTGGCGACGTTGTATTCGGCCACGCGCCCCTCGTAGGGAGTGACCAGCAGGTGAGCGACGTCGACGATGCGCGAGGGCACGGAGCCAATCAGCTTGTCTTGCGCTTGGGACATGGTGAAATTCCAGGCAGGGTGAGACTTGAGTGCCTGGAATTATAAGCAGCCACCTGTTGGCGAAACTGTGTACTCGGCGGACAGGCCGCGTGACTGGAGTCGCAGTTTTGTATATCAGGCCAGGCGTAGCGGGTGGCGGGTAACCGATGAGGTCTGCAGGTTACTGTCGGGCAGCGGCAAAATCGCTTGGTTATGCACGCTGGCCAATTGCAGCCAAAGATGCTCGCCGGAGCTGAACTGGCCGTTGGGCAACCACAGGCCGTGGTGCCAACCGTTGCCCGGTGCCGGGGTGCTTTGCAGTACGCCAGGGTGAGTCTGCGCATTGGGTGCACGCCGCAGCCAGACCGGCCGCGGCAGGCCTTTCAGATAGCGCAGCCCGAGGTGCAGGCCTTCGCTATTGAGATGACGCCAACGCACCAGTGCCAGGGTCGGTGTGGCATTGGTCAGCAGCAGAACCAGTTGCCCGACCTGCAGTTGTCCACCCTCGTTGGCGTTGCACAGCAGGCGCGCGCCGCCCGGGCTGGCGTCGAGAATCTGCGCCTCGGTACGCTGCGGCAGTTTATCCAGCAGCTGCGCATGAATGGCCGGCAGACCCACCACCAGGCTGCATTGGCCTTCCAGTTCGGCACGTTCATGGCGACGTTGCTGGCGGCCCAGCCAGTGCTGGCGTACCCGTTCGAGTAATTGGCGTTCCTGCATGCTTTGCAGTGGTGCCGGCTCATGCAGGGCGATCAGCAGCGCGCCCAGTTCGAAGCGGCGCAGGTTGGCGGCTTCGCCTTCGATACGCTGTTCGAAACTGAGGCAAGCCTGTGATTCGCTGAGGTCGACTACCGGGCCTTCGGCATCGTCTTCCTCGTCCCGGGCTTGCAGCCTGGCCAGCGCCGCCAGAGGTGCCAGCGCGCTGAACAGAGTCAGGCATTCGCCTTCATCGAGATGGAAGGGGTTGCTCAGGGCCAAGAGCAGCATCTGCTGGTAGAGGCCGCGCAGGGTGCTGGCCGGTTTCGGCTCGAACGCAGCAGCCACGGGCTCGTCCAGGCACTGCTGGTGTTCGCCGATCCAGTACAGCAAATGGCTGTCGCGCCACAGTGCTGGCGGGGGTTCCTGATAAAGGTGGTAGTGGCGCAGCAACTGCTGGGCAAGGAAATGCTGGGCCATGTACAGGCACCAGGCAAGGTGCGGCATCGACGGCTGGCGACCCTGCAAAATTTGCAGTAGCAGGCGTTTGAAACCGATCGCCAATTCGCCGCACAACCGCACGAATAGAGGGCTTGGCGGATGCTGGCGATTGGCAAGGCTGGTGTAATGGCGGTACTCGTCACTGAAGTTTTGCAGCGCACGCTGCCTTTCCAGTAAGGTCAGAGCGCTGCGATTGAGCGAAAACAAAAGGCCCAGCACTTGTTGCAGGCCATGTTCCTGCTCCAGCAGGCGGGCCGCCGCGAGTTGCTGGGCGATTTCCGCCGGCGATAAACTGTTGTCCTCGCGGATGTCCGGTACTTCCAGGCGCAGGGCATCCAGCGTCATATCAACCCCGGGTGGACGAGGATCGAGTACATGGGCTTAGGGCTCCGGAAATTCGGCAAGGCTGTCTTGGTTATCTGCACCGGTTTGCTGCTAACGGCTTGCGCCGAAGATTTCGGCCCTGACCAGCATGGACGAAAGGTAACGGCTGACAGCCTCGATGGCCAGTGGCTGATCATCAATTATTGGGCCGAATGGTGCGCGCCGTGCCGCACCGAGATTCCTGAACTCAACGCGTTGGAAGAAACGCTGAAAAACCAGTCGGCGCGGGTGATTGGCGTCAACTTCGACGCCTTGCAGGGCGATGACCTCAAGCGTGCGGCTGACAGTTTCGACATCCGCTTCACCGTGCTGGCGCAGGATCCGGCGGCACGCTTCGAACTGCCACGCACCGATGTCTTGCCGGTCACCTACATTGTCGATGCCGAGGGCAAACTGCGTGAGCGCCTGGTCGGTGAGCAGACATCCGCCGGGCTGCTCGCACATCTCGAACGCCTGCGCGGCGAATAGACCAGCGCAAGAGCGGAGCACCGCGAACAAGCGGTGCCTGTCTTACCAACCCGGCACCCCACTCATGTCCGGCAACTGGTGGGCGATGCCCTTGTGGCAATCGATGCAGGTGGCTGCGCCGCTGGCCAGGGCGCTGGAGTGCATCTGGCGGGCGCGTGGGCTCTGTTTGGTGAAGTCCATGTAGTCGAAGTTGTGGCAGTTGCGGCATTCCAGCGAATCGTTGGCCTTGAGCCGTGCCCATTCGTGTTCGGCCAGTTCGCGACGCTTTTCCAGAAACTTCTCGCGGGTGCTGATGGTGCCGAAGATCTTGCCCCAGACTTCCTTGGACGCCTGCATCTTGCGCGCGATCTTGTCCGTCCACTGGTGCGGTACGTGGCAGTCCGGGCAGGTGGCGCGCACCCCGGAGCGGTTGCTGTAGTGAATGGTGTCCTGCAGCTCGACGTACACGTTGTCACGCATCTCATGGCAGGAGATGCAGAACTGCTCGGTATTGGTGGCCTCCAGCGCGGTGTTGAAACCGCCCCAGAAAATGATCCCGGCGATGAAGCCGCCAAGCGTGAGAAAACCCAGGCTGTAATGCACGCTTGGGCGGCGCAGGATGCCCCAGTACTCCTTGAGCAGGGCCATTAACGACTTCATGAAAGGCCTCCTCAGGGTTTTGCCGTGCCGGCTGCTTCGTCGCCGAGCAACTGGTCGATATTGCGGAAGGCGTTGCCGACCAGAGGTTTGACCTCCTGCTGGGTGACGTGGCACTGGGTACAGAAGTAGCGCCGTGGTGAAACCGCCGCCAGAGCCTGACCGTCGCGATCCATGTAGTGGGTGATGCTGATCATCGGCGCCTGGCTGCGGGCGCTACCGGCGCGGCTGTGGCAGGTCAGGCACTTGTTGCCGTTGGCGTCCACCTGGTAGCCGCGAATGCTGTGCGGGATGGTCGGTGGCTGTTCCGGGTAGTTGCGCTCGCGGCGCAGGTCCTTGTTCGCCTCGTTGCCCAGCACCGGTGCCGGCAGGGTCTGACTGAGGGTGCCGCCGGGGCGGCGGCCGTCCGGCGCGGGGGCGTCGAGTGGGTAATCGAGCTCACCGGCGATGGCCAGGCCGAAGGCGGCGAGCAGTAGCAGAGGCAGGAAACGCAGGCTCATGACGGTTCTCCTCAGGCCAGGCTGACCAGTTCGATCTTCACCGCACACTTCTTGTAGTCGGTCTGCTTGGAGATCGGGTCGGTGGCGTCCAGGGTGACCTTGTTGATCAGTTTGTTGGCGTCGAAGAAGGGCACGAACACCAGGCCACGCGGCGGCTTGTTACGCCCGCGGGTTTCGATGCGTGCGCGGATTTCCCCGCGTCGGCTGATCACCTTGACCTCGCTGCCGCGTCGCGCCTTGAGTGCCCTGGCATCGTCCGGGTGCATGTACACCAGGGCATCGGGTACCGCGCCGTGCAGCTCCTCGACGCGCTGGGTCATGCTGCCGGTGTGCCAGTGTTCGAGCACGCGGCCAGTGCTGAGCCAGAACGGGAAGTCGTCATCCGGCGCCTCGGCTGGCGGTTCGTAGGGCAGGGCGAAGATCAGCGCGCGCTTATCCGGGTAACCGTAGAACTGCACGCCGCTGCCTTTTTCCACGTAGGGGTCGTGGCCCTCGCGATAGCGCCAGCGCGTCTCCTTGCCGTCAACCACCGGCCAGCGCAGGCCACGCTCGGCGTGATAGCTGTCGAAGGGCGCCAGGTCATGGGCATTGCCGCGACCGAACTGGGCATATTCCTCGAACAAGCCCTTCTGCAGGTAAAAGCCAAAGGCCTCGGCCTCGTCGTTGGCATAGCCGGCCTCGATCTGTTCGCGGGGGAACTGGTCGACCTGGCCGTTGGCGAACAGCACCTGGTAGAGCGTCTTGCCCTTGTATTCCGGGGCCTTGGCCAGCAGTTCGGCAGGCCAGACTTCGTCGGTGGTAAAGCGCTTGGAAAATTCCACCAGTTGCCACAGGTCGGACTTGGCCTCGCCCGGTGCCTTGACCAGTTGGTGCCAGAACTGCGTGCGGCGCTCGGCATTGCCGTAGGCGCCTTCCTTCTCCACCCACATGGCGCTGGGCAGGATCAGGTCGGCAGCCTGGGCCGAGACGGTGGGGTAGACATCGGAGACGATGACGAAGGCCTGCGGGTTGCGCCAGCCCGGCAGGACCTCCTGCATGATGTTGGGGCCGGCCTGCATGTTATTGCTGACCTGCGTCCAGTAGACCTTGAGTACGCCGTCCTTGAGCTTGCGGCTCTGTTCCACGGCATGAAAGCCGGGTTTTTCCTGGATGGTGCCGGCCGGCAGCTTCCAGATCTTCTCGGCGGTTGCACGGTGCTTGGGGTTGGCCACCAGCATGTCGGCGGGCAGACGATGGGAGAAGGTGCCCACCTCGCGCGTGGTGCCGCCGGCCGACGGCTGGCCGGTGAGCGAGAACGGGCTGTTGCCCGGCTCGCTGATCTTTCCGGTGAGCAGATGGATGTTGTAGATCATGTTGTTCGCCCAGACACCGCGGGTGTGCTGGTTGAAGCCCATGGTCCAGAAGGACATCACCTTGACCTTGGGGTCGGCGTACAGCTCGGCCAGGGCCTTCAGGCGCTCGGCCGGTACGCCCGATTCCTTGGCGGCGTGTTCCAGGGTGTAGGGTTTGAGGAACTCGACGTAGTCCTCGTAGCCAATGTCGGTCCAGGTGTTGGCCACCGCGGCATTCTCGGCCTTCAGCTCCAGCGGGTCGGTCGGACGCAGGCCGTAGCCGATGTTCGTGGCACCCTTGGCGAATCGGGTGTGCTTGTCGATGAACTCCTTGTTCACTGCGCCGCTCTGGATGATGTGGTTGGCGATGTAGTTGAGTATCAGCAGGTCGGTCTGCGGTTTGAATACCAGCGGGATGTCGGCGAGGTCGAAGCTGCGGTGCTCGAAGGTGGAAAGCACGGCGACCTTGGTGTTCGGATGGCTGAGGCGGCGATCGGTGACCCGGCTCCAGAGAATCGGGTGCATCTCGGCCATGTTCGAGCCCCACAGCACGAAGGCGTCGGCGGCCTCGATGTCGTCGTAGCAGCCCATCGGCTCGTCCATGCCGAATGTGCGCATGAAGCCCATCACCGCCGAGGCCATGCAGTGGCGCGCGTTGGGATCGATGTTGTTGGAACGGAAACCGGCCTTCATCAGCTTGTTGGCGGCGTAGCCTTCCCACACCGTCCATTGCCCTGAACCGAACATGCCGACGGCCTCGGGGCCATGCTCGCGCAGCGCCTCCTTGGTCTTCTGTTCCATGATGTCGAAGGCCTGCTCCCAGCTCACCGGCTGGAATTCACCCTGCTTGTCGTACACGCCATTCTTCATGCGCAGCAGCGGTTGGTTGAGGCGGTCGACGCCGTACATGATTTTCGACAGGAAGTAGCCCTTGACGCAGTTCAGGCCGCGATTGACCTCGGCCTTGACGTCACCGTGGGTGGCCACCACGCGGTTGTCGCGGGTGGCGACCATCACGCTGCAGCCGGTACCGCAGAAGCGGCAGGGCGCCTTGTTCCAGTCCAGGCGGGTCATGTCCGCTTCGGTGATCAGGTTGCTGGCGGTCGTCACCAACGGCAGACCGGCGGCAGCGGCGGCAATGGCAGCAGCGTTGGCCTTGGCAAATTCACGGCGGGAAAGCTTCATTCTGAGTCTCCTTCTGTGTCGAGGAGTTCGTGGTAAACCAGAGCGGCATTGAGCACGCCTGGCAACGCGTTGATCTGTTCGAGGCGGGCGAGGATGTGGCGTTCGTGTTCGGTTTCCAGCACCACCACCAGCTTGCCTTGCGGGCTTTCCTGATGCAGTTCGAGGCCTTCCAGCTGGCGCAGGTTGGCTTTCACCGCAGCCAGCCATTCGGGCCGTACGTGCACCAGCAGACTGGAAATATGCATAGAGGCGGCCATGTTCCGTGGCTCCGTAGGTAAGGAAGGATCAGGTGGGTGGGCCAGGTGGGCCCAGCAGCATCTGCATGAACCAGATGATGAATCCGTAGCCGCCGACCAGCGCGACCGAAAGGATGGGGAACAGGCAGACCACGAGAAAGACGAACAGGCGAGTTTCCTTGCCTTTCATGGCGCTGCGCTCGGGCGGGGTAGCCATTCGCTCTTCTCCGTTGCGTTCGCAATTGAGTCTAGACCCTAACGTTAGTAAGGGCAAAGTCTGTTGAGCTGGATCAAGGAAAAGGAATTGCACGAGCGCTAATGGCACGCGCTCGCGATTATCGATAGCGTGCTAATATTTCGTCTGGTTTCATTCACCTGCAGGCGTCACCCGGTTCGGTCTTGCGGCATGTTCCGGCTATCGCTTGCATCCAGCTTCGTGAGCCAGTCCATCCATGTCCGTGACTCATCTGAGCCGTGGCAGCGCCGGTTATCGGCGTGCCACCCTGGCGCTGTTCTGCGCCGGTTTCGCCACCTTCGCCATGCTTTACTGCGTGCAACCTCTGCTGCCGTTGTTGGCCGCGCACTTTCGCGTGTCTGCGGCCAGCAGCAGCCTGGCGCTTTCGCTGACTACCCTGAGCCTGGCCCTGTGCCTGCTGGTATCCGGTGCACTGGCCGAGAGCTGGGGGCGCAAGCCGGTGATGGTCGCGGCGCTGGGCCTGGCCGCGCTACTGGGGATCGCCTGCGCGCTGGTGGAGCAGTGGAGCAGCCTGCTGATTTTGCGTGCGCTGCTGGGGCTGGCGCTGAGCGGTTTGCCGGCGCTGGCCATGGCCTATGTCGGTGAGGAGTTCGACCCTGAAGCGCTACCGGCAGCGATGGGGTTGTATATCGGTGGCACGGCGCTGGGTGGTCTGCTCGGACGTTTGCTGGCCGGTTTGCTCAGCGACCTGGGCGGTTGGCCCTGGGCCCTGGGCGGCATTGCCGGGCTGGGTTTGCTGGTGCTGGGGCTGTTCATCTGGTTGCTGCCGCCGTCGCGGCATTTTACCGCCCAGCCGCTGTCGGTGCGCGGGCTGCTGGGCAACTTCGCCCTGCACCTGAAGAACCCGCGTTTGCGCGTGCTGTTCGCCCTGGGCTTTCTGCTTATGGGCGGTTTCGTTGCACTGTTCAACTATGTCGGCTTTCGCCTGGCGGGTGCGCCATTCAACCTGTCGGCGACGGTCATCGGCCTGCTGTTCACCGTGTACCTGCTCGGCATTCTCAGTGCTGGCTGGGCCGGGCGCCTGGTGCCACGCTTTGGCGCGCGTCAGGTGCTCAATGGCGGCATCGGCCTGATGCTGCTAGGCGTAGCGCTGTGCGCTGCGCCCTGGCTGAGCGCGGCGGTGGTCGGCCTGGCGCTGTTCACCCTGGGCTTCTTCTCGGCCCATGCGGTGGCCAGCGGGCAGGTCGGCATCCATGCGCAGGGCGCCAAGGCGCAGGCATCGGCGCTGTACCTGTGCGCCTATTATCTGGGCTCCAGCCTGGTGGGCTATGTCGGCGGTTATGTCTGGGAGCATGCCGGCTGGCTGGCATTGCTCGGCGTTCTGGCTGCGCTGTTTGTCGTTGCGGGTGCTCTGGTGCGGCGTATCTAGCCTGTTTGCCACTCGTTCAGTGCAGGTTCAAGGAGGGTTCAGCGGGGATTCAGTCGTCTTCCGGCAGACTCGTTGCCAAGTTGATCAAAACCGCAACGAGAGGAATGACGCCATGAAAATCACCCTGAACCGTATCGCCTTCGCTACCTGCCTGGCCCTGGGTGCAAGCGCTGCCCAGGCCAACGACAATTTCGTCGGCCTGACCTGGGGCCAGACCGACAACAACATCCAGAAGTCCAACGCGCTGAATGCCAACCTCGGCAATCCGAAGCTGGACAAGGTGATCGATGGTGAAGGCACCTGGGGTATCCGGGCCGGCCAGACGACCGCTGACGGCCGCTACTACGCGACCTACGAGAATGTCTCGGACAGTCACAATGGCTACAAGCTGCGTCAGCAGAATCTGCTGGGCAGCTACGACATGTTCGTACCGCTGGGCAGCAACAACACCAAGCTGTTCGGTGGTGTGACGGCCGGCCTGGTCAAGCTCGAACAGGAGAGCCGTGGCTTCTCCCGTGACAGTGACATCGGTTTTGCCGCAGGCCTGCAGGCCGGTATTCTGCAGGAACTGAACAGCAACACCTCGATCGAAGCCGGCTATCGTTACCTGCGTACCAATGCCAGCACGGAAATGGCGCCGCATGGTGCAGACAAGGTCGGGTCGCTGGATCTGCACAGCAGCTCGCAGCTCTACCTCGGCGCCAACTTCGCCTTCTAATGGCGGCATAGCGTTACCAGGCCGGGCATCAGTCCGAGTGAAAACGTAGCGAGCGAAGGTCAGGCAAGGTAAAAGCCGGCGAAGAAGCGCAGTTTACGACTTGTAAATGAGCATTCTGAGCCGGGTTTTAACGCAGCATGGCCGAGCGCAGTAGTTTTCACGCTGACTGATTTGCCCGGCCTTCGCACAACTTAAAAGGCTATGTCTGCGCTAAGTGTTGGGAGTGGGTGCAAAGGCCCGTAGGGTGGGCTTTAGCCCACCAACGGTGGTTGGCGTGGGCTAAAGCCCACCCTACAAGGCTCCCGGCCTTCCTTGGAACCCTAGCAACAGTTAACAGGGACATAGCCACTTAAAAAGGGGAAGTCTGATGAAATTGCTGGTGGTGGAGGATGAGGCGCTGCTGCGTCACCATCTGTTCACTCGCCTCAGCGAAAACGGGCATGTGGTGGATGCCGTGCGCACCGCCGAAGAAGCCCTGTACCGAGCTGAGTCCTTCAATCATGACCTGGCCCTGGTCGACCTCGGTCTGCCTGGTATGAGCGGTATCGACCTGATCCGTGAGCTGCGCAGCCAGGACAAGAACTTTCCGATCCTGATACTCACCGCACGCGGTAACTGGCAGGACAAGGTCGAAGGGCTTTCCTGCGGTGCCGACGACTATGTGGTCAAACCGTTCCAGTTCGAGGAGCTGGAAGCACGTCTGAACGCGCTGCTGCGACGTTCTTCCGGGTTCACCAAGTCGACCATCGAAGCGGGCTCCCTGGTGCTGTACCTCAATCGCAAGCAGGCCACGGTGGATGAACAGTCGCTGCAGCTGACCGCCTACGAGTACCGCATCCTCGAGTACCTCATGCTGCACCATCAGCAGGTGGTGGCCAAGGAGCGCCTGATGGAACAGCTCTATCCGGGCGACGACGAGCGTGATCCCAACGTCATAGAAGTGCTGGTAGGTCGTCTGCGGCGCAAGCTGGAGGCAGTGCTGGGCGGCAAACCGATAGAAACCGTGCGTGGCCAGGGCTACATGTTCAACGAGCGCTGCAAGTGAGTCGAGCGCGCGCCGTTCTACGCAAGCTGCGTATGCGTTTCGCCTCCCTGCGGCTGCGTTTGATGCTGGCCAGCGCCGCGCTGGCGATGCTGTTCATGCTGCTGTTGATGCCGGTGCTGCAGGGCGTGTTTCTCATGGCCCTGGAGCAGACCATCGAAAAGCGCCTGGCCTCCGACGCGGCAGCGCTGATATCCGCCGCGCGTATCGACGACGGCCAGTTGCACATGCCGGAGAAGATGCCGGACGAAGAATTCGACAGCCTCGACTCGCACCTGCTGGGCTTCATCTTCGACCGTGAAGGCCAGATGCTCTGGCGCTCGCGCTCATCCATCGACGAACTGGTGCGCTACCTGCCGCGTTATGACGGTCGCGGCCACGAGTTCGTGCGCATTCGCGACGAAAACGGCCAGGAATACTTTGTCTATGACATCGAAGTAGACCTGCTGCGCGGCGATCAAACCGCGCTGAGCATCGTCACCATGCAGCCGACCCGCGAATACCAGGGGCTGTTCAACGGTTTCGCCTGGCAACTGCGCCTGTGGCTGGGCATCGCCCTGCTGGTGCTGCTGGGCCTGCTCTGGTTCGGCCTGACCTGGGGCTTTCGCAGCTTGCGAGGTTTAAGCGACGAGCTCGATGGCGTGGAGGCCGGTACCCGCCAGCGCCTGAGTGACGAACACCCGCGCGAATTGCTGCGCCTGACCAACTCCCTCAACCGCCTGCTCGACAGCGAACGGCGTCAGCGCGAGCGCTACCGCGACTCGCTGGAAGACCTCGCCCACAGCCTGAAAACACCACTCAGCGTGTTGCAGGGCATTGGTGAAAGCCTGGCTGTGCAGCCGGACAATCGCGAACAGGCGCAACTGATGCAGGCGCAGATCGAACGCATGAGCCAGCAGGTCGGCTATCAACTGCAACGCGCCAGCCTGCGTCGCAGCGGCCTGGTGCGTCATCGCGAACAGGTCTGGCCGCTGCTCGATAGCCTGTGCCGCTCGCTGGACAAGGTCTACCGGGATAAGCGCGTCGAAGCGACCCTGGACGTGCCCGCGCACAGCCAGATCACCATGGAACGTGGCGCGCTGATGGAACTGCTCGGCAACCTGCTGGAAAACGCCTACCGCTTGTGCCTGCAACAGGTGCGTGTGAGGCTGCAACCCCTGGCTGGCGGCTGCCTGCTGACCATCGAAGACGACGGCCCCGGCGTGCCCCCGCACCAGCGTGAGCGGGTGCTGCAGCGCGGCGAACGACTGGATGCACAGAACCCGGGGCAGGGCATCGGCCTGGCGGTGGTGGAAGATATCGTCGACAGCTACGACGGCGAGCTAAGCCTGGAAGATTCGGAACTGGGCGGCGCCTGTTTCAGGGTGCGGTTGTACGACTGAGCCTTGCTGTCAGGCATGTTCTTTCGATTCTTGTATGGAAGCGATCCGCTGCCGGACCAGGCGAGTCCTGCAGCGGAACAAGGTCGATACCAAATGTGAGCCCTGATCAATTGAACGCTTCGCCCTCGCGGCGCGAACTACGGAATGGCCAGGGCGCAAAGGCCCAGAACAGGCCGGATATACGAATGTCATCGCGCTGGTGACAGGTGCCAAAGCGAAGCTTTGCTCACTACTTGTGGGGAGAGTCCATGTCAGTTGTTAGATGCTTGGTGTACGGTCTTCGTTGTGGTGCCATATACGAAGAATGACGATAGTTTCTGTGTGGGCTGAATAGCGGACTCTATATTTTCCGAAAACTGCGTCTCGAATGGCTTTTGGGCTTGGAGCAAGCTCAACAGCGCGGCCCATTTCTGGATATAGACAAAGATTCTCGATGCGGGAAAGGAGCTCTGCTGCAATGCGTGCAGCAGCAAGAGGATCGTTCTCTGCTATGAATTCGCGCAGGCGAACGAGGTCTGCCACCGCGTTTTCTGAGTAGGCCAGTCTCACTGACCAGCCTTCGGTGGGGATAGCTCATTGTCGGTGCCCCAGTTTTGCAGCCAGGCAGCTACAGCTTCGCCGGATACAACTCGGCCCTGCGCCACTGACTCCATCGCTTGCAGTGTTTCTTGCCAGCGGTTCTGCTCTAGCTCCTGGCGCTCAAAGAACTCTCTAAGTGCTTGATTAATAAGCCAACTTTTACTTCTCTGAAGCTTCTCGGCCATAGCGCCAAGATTTTCTTCGAGTTCCGGTTGAAGCCGGACGGTTGTGACGCTCATGGATATGCCTCCATACTTTTGAATGCAATGTATTACACAGTATTCATGCGGGCAAGCAGGCTCGGCGCGCGAGTGCGCGTGTTGCACTCAGCTCCTGCAACCGCCCGCGACAGCACCCAGGATGAAAAGCGACATGAAGAACGGCAAGCCTATCGCCTCTGGCGCATTGCCAGCAGGCTTGGGTCAGAACCTAGTGCATATCCGCCTGACCTGTCCATCCACGAAGCCCGATGCACAGGCAGCCATGCTGCCTTACCCCTCCTGTGCCCGATACGCCCCCGGTGTCAGCCCCGTCCATTTCTTGAACGCGCGATGAAAGGCCGAGGGTTCGGAGAAGCCGAGTTGTTCGGCGATGTCCTGAATCGCCAGTTCGTCGCGGCCCAGGTGGTAGATGGCGAGGTCGCGGCGCAGGTGGTCCTTGAGTTCCTGGAAGCTGGTGCCTTCTTCGCGCAGGTGGCGGCGCAGGGTTTGTGGGCTGGTGTGCAGGTGCTGGGCGACCTGTTCCAGGTCCGGCCAGGTGCGGCAGTCGCGGCCGAGCAGGCGACGAATCTGGCTGATCAGGCTGTCGCCGCCGTCGGGACGGGCCAGCAGATCGGCGGGGGAGTGTTGGAGGAATTGCTTGAGCGTGCGTTCGTCCTGCAGCAGCGGCATGGCCAGGTAGCGGGCGTGGAACAGCAGGCTGGTTTGTCCGGCGGCAAAGCGCCGGCTGCAGGGGAACAGCAGTTCGTACTCGGCGGCATGCGCGGGTTCGGGGTAGGCGAAGGTGGCTTCTTCCAGGCGGATGCGCTGGCCGATCAGCCAGCTACCCAGGCGATGCCAGATCACCAGCAGACTTTCGACCAGAAAATGGTCCGGGTCCCACAGCGTGCTGTCGTCGACGCTCAGCCGCGCCCAGTCGCCTTCGCGTTGCAGGCTGATGCCTGGCGCGTCGGGAAACAGGCCGTAGAACATCGCGCCACGACTCAGGGCTTTTTCCAGGCTGCGGCAGTGAATAATGGCGTGGCCCATCATGGCGAAGGTGCCGCGTTTGCTCGGCTGGCGGCCGAAGCCGAGGTATTCGTCGTCCAGCGCTTCCCACAGCAGTTGCATCAGCCGGGAAAATTGTTCCGGGGCGATGCGTGCGCGTGGCTCGACCAGCACGGCGCTCTGGATGCCAGCCTGGCGCAGTATCGGGTCGCAGGCCAGGCCGTGGCGGTCCGCACCGCGCAGGGCGGCGCGGACGAAGTGGCTGGCAATGGTGCGTTCGCGCATGCTGGGTTTCCGAAATCGAGGGTGGTCGATGGTAGGCAGTTGCTCCCAGCCAGGGCAAGCCAACCGAGCGATTGGGTCAACCGAGGCTGAGCGCATGGGTCATTGAGGGGCGGCGGGGCGGCCCTTAACCTCAAGGACATAACAACAGCGGAGGACCCGCCCCATGCAACGCAACCATTTCGACACCGAGCACAACCTGTTCCGCGACGCCTTCGCTGCGTTTCTCGATAAAGAGGTGGTGCCGCATCAGGAAGCCTGGGAAGAGGCTGGTGTGGTGGATCGCAGCGTGTGGCGCAAAGCCGGCGAGATGGGTTTTCTGTTGCCCTGGGCGGACGAGGAGTACGGCGGAGCGGGGCTCAAGGACTTTCGTTACGAGCAGATCATGTGCGAGGAGCTGGCGCGCATCAACGAACCGGGTTTCATGATCCCGCTACACTCGGCGCTGTGCGGCCCCTATATCGCCGAGTACGGCAATGCCGAGCAGAAGGCGCGCCTGCTGCCGGGCATCATCAGCGGTGAAACCATCCTGGCGGTGGCGATGACCGAGCCGTCTGCCGGCTCGGATCTGGCCGGCATGCGCACCACAGCGGTGGACAAGGGCGACCACTGGCTACTCAACGGCTCCAAGGTGTTCATTTCCAATGGCTATCTGGCCGATGTGGTGATCGTTGCGGCCAAGACCGACCCGGCCAACAAGCACGCCATGGGCCTATTTCTGGTGGAGCGCGGCATGCCCGGTTTCGAGCGCGGCAAGAAGCTGAAGAAACTCGGCATGCACAGTCAGGACACCGCCGAGCTGTTTTTCAATGACGTCAAGGTGCCCAAGGACAACCTGCTGGGCGATGCCAAGGGCGGCTTCTTCTACCTGATGAACATGCTCGCCCAGGAGCGTCTGACCAATGCCTGTGGCGCAGTGGCCGGCGCCGAGGCGGCATTGCAGACCACCATCGCGTACGTCAAGGAGCGCCACGCTTTTGGCCGTCCGGTGGCGCACTTTCAGAACACCCGCTTCAAGCTGGCGGAAATGCGCACGCAGGTCGACGTGGCGCAGGTGTTCACCGACCGCTGCGTGATGGACCACAACCAGAAGAAGCTCACTCCCGAAGTGGCCGCCGAGGCCAAGCTGTTCACCACCGAACTGCTCGGCAAGGTGGTGGACGAGGGCGTGCAACTGCACGGCGGCTGGGGCTACATGTGGGAGTATCCGATCTGCAAGATGTACGCGAATGCGCGCATCCAGCGCATCTTCGCCGGTACGTCGGAGATCATGAAGGAGATCATCAGTCGCGGGATGAAGCTGTAGGATTGTGCAGGCTTCATCCGTAGGGCGGGTGCAACCCGCCATCGGCGCTCTGGCGGGTTGCACCCGCCCTACGGGCAGCTACCTATAACAAAAACCAAGGTCAGCGCGATGAGTCAATCTCTGCAACTGCCTCTCGAACGCTTCAACCATTGGCTGCATCGGCAGCCCGATGCCATCTGGCTGCGCCAGCCTGTAGAGGGCGTCTGGCATGATTACAGCTGGCGCCAGGTCGACGACCAGGCGCGTCGCCTGGCCAGCGCGCTGCTGGCGCTGGGCTGCGTGCCGGGCGAGCGCGTTGCGCTGCTGGCGAAGAACTGCGCCGAATGGTTTATCAGCGACCTGGCGATCCAGCTCGCCGGACTGGTCAGCGTGCCGCTGCATCCGCTGCAGGCGCCGGAACAGATCGCCTATGTGCTGGAGCAGGCGGGCTGCAAGGTAATCCTGGTTGGCAAGCTGGATGAGCCGGACAAGCTGGCCACCGGTATCGCGGCGCATATCACCCGCATCGCCATGCCTTATCCGACCATGCCTGCCGAGCACCAGTGGCAGGCCTTGCTGGCGGCGCATGAGTCGCTGCTCGGCGCGCATCTGCAACGCGGCGAGGATCTGCTGTCGATCCTCTATACCTCCTGCACCACCGGGCAGCTCAAGGGCGTGATGCTCTCGGCCCACGCCATGGCGTTCTCTGCGGCTCACGCCACGGCGGAGCTGAACATGACGCCGCAGATCAGTTCTTTTCCTACCTGCCGCTGTCGCATGCCGCCGAGCGCTTTCTGGTCGAATTCAACAGCCTCTACTGCGGCGCACCGGTGGCCTTTGTCGAGTCGCTGGAGACCTTCGCCAGGTGCGTCCCACTGTGTTCTTCTCGGTGCCACGGTTGTGGACGCGCTTTCAGCAGGGCGTGCTGGAGAAATTGCCGGCGCACAAGCTCGAGAGCCTGCTGCGTATCCCGCTGCTGGGGCGGCTGGTTGCACACCGGTGACCGCAGCCAGCTGGACGAGGCGGGCTACCTGCGCATCACCGGGCGGGTCAAGGACATCTTCAAGACCAGCAAGGGCAAATACGTCGCGCCAGCGCCCATCGAGGGCAAGATCGCCAAGACTCATTGGGTCGAACAGGTGTGCCTGATGGGCAGCAACCTGGATCAACCGTTGGCGCTGGTCGAGCTGTCACCCGCCGCTCGCCAGCAACCGCGTGAGTTGCTCGGCCAGTCACTTGCCGAGCATCTGCATGCAGTCAATCAACGACTGGAGGCGCACGAGCGTGTCAGCCATTTCTACCTGGTCAGCGAGGCCTGGACAGTGGATAACGGCAGCATGACGCCGACCATGAAGATTCGCCGCAACGTGCTGGAGGTGCGTTATGCCGAGGCCATTGCCGCCATGCCCGGTGATGCCGTCATCGTCTGGGAACGTTAATCCGTAGCCGGATGCAATCCGGTTACGTTAAACAAGCAAATCGGGAGTCACCATGTCCGGCCCACTGTCTTCGCTGAAAATTCTCGACTTCTCCACCCTGCTGCCGGGGCCGTTTGCCTCGCTTCTGCTGGTCGACATGGGCGCCGAGGTGCTGCGGGTGGAGTCGCCCACGCGCATGGACCTGGTGCGCGTGCTGCCGCCGCACGATGGCGGAACCTCCACTAGCCACGCCTACCTTAACCGCAACAAGCGCAGCATCGCCCTCGATCTCAAACGGCCCGAAGCTGTGGAAGTGGTCAAGCGCCTGGTCAGTGAGTACGACATCGTGCTCGAACAGTTTCGCCCCGGTGTGATGGACAAGCTGGGCGTCGGCTATGCCGCGCTCAAGGCGATCAACCCACGGCTGATCTATGTGTCGATCACGGGTTACGGGCAGAGCGGGCCATACCGTGACCGCGCGGGGCATGACATCAACTACCTGGCGCTGGCCGGGATCGCCAGCTACACCGGGCGTCGCGACAGCGGGCCATTGCCGCTTGGCGTGCAACTGGCCGACCTGGCCGGCGGCTCGCTGCATGGCGTGATCGGCCTGCTCGCGGCCGTGGTGCAGCGCCAGGCCACCGGTGTGGGGCAGCAGGTCGACGTGAGCATCACCGACTGCGCGTTCAGCCTGCATGGCATGGCGGGCGCTGGTTACCTCGGTGCTGGCGTCGAGCCTGACATGGAAAACCAGGCGCTCAATGGCGGTAGCTTCTACGACTACTACCGCACCCGTGATGGGCGCTGGTTCTCCGTGGGTAGTCTGGAGCCGCAGTTCATGCAGCAGTTCTGCGCCGCCATTGGCCGCCCCGAGCTGGCCGCACGTGGCTTGTCGCAGAAGCCCGAGGTTCAACGCGCGCTCAAGCGCGAGATCGAGATCGAGTTCGAGAAGCGTGATTTTGCGCAATGGTGCGAAGTCTTCGCTGAGCTTGATGCCTGCGTCGAACCCATGCTGTCGCTGGCCGAGGCGGTCGAGCACCCGCAGATCAAGGCGCGTGGCCTGGTGGTGGAGGTGCCGCGCGGAGGATTACCGGCGCAGTCGCAACTGGCCTGCCCACTGAAATTCTCCGAAGGTTTGCCACCGCCCAGGCATGTGGGGACGGCAGTCGGCGCACACACCGAGCAGGTGCTGCTGGAGTTGGGTTATGACGCCGAACAGATCGCGGCGTTGAGGGCGTCCAGGGCGCTGGGTTGAGCCGCAAGCTGCAGCGCGTGGTGATTGCCGGTGCGCGCGGCGCACCCTACGGGATTTTGAGGCTAGCGTAGCCGGTGTGGGCGATTTCGATGCTGGTGTAGGGTGCGCTGTGCGCACCAATGCCTTATGGAGGGCCTGCGGTCATTCCTGGCGGTGTTCACCAGCGTTATGGAGCTTCCCTCATCACTCCTGACGCTGCTCACCACTGAAGGTCAGCGTTACCTTGCAACGCCGGCAATAGTAACGGCGGCCCTTGGCGACCAGCGCATGACGCTGGGCCGAGAAGGGGAACTCGCCATCCACGCAACTGCAGCGGTAGATGAAGCGGTTGACTTTGCGGCGTTCGACTTCATAGCTGTGGCAACGATGCGGCGGCAGTTCGTAGACGCCGCGCATGATCAGTTGCCATTCCTCGCCATGCGGCTGAATGCGTGGGCCGAATAGCTGATGGGCGACCATGTGGGCGACTTCGTGCGGCACTGTCTGGCGCAGGAAGTCTTCCTGGTTGGCCCGGTACAGCTGCAGATTGAAGCGCAGCTTGTTTTCCGTCAGGTGCGCGACCCCCGCCTTCTGCCCACGCAGCTTGAAGCTGATCTCGGGGCGGGCAAAGCGTTGCTTGAAGAAGGCTTCGGCCTGCTGGTAGCAGGCTTCGACGCGGGCGTGAATCTGTTCGGGCATAGGCGGGGGAGAGCAGGGGCTGGCTGAGCGCTGATTATGCCGTAAGCCGGCAGCCCGTGCCGCTGCCAATGAAAAGGCCGCCCGAGGGCGGCCATGTCGATACCTCAACTATTCAACTGGTGTAGACCGGGCCGATGCCCATGCCCCAGAGAATGACCGAGCTGGCAATCATGGCCACCAGCACCACCAGGCCTACCGCCAGCACTGAACTGGAGAACATGAAGCCTTCGTCCTCGGGAATGTTCATGAAGGTCGGTATGCCGACGTAGAGCAGGTAAACCGTGTAGCAGATGGCGACCGTGCCGACGATCATGCCCAGCCACAGGTGGGGGTACAGCGCTGCAAGACCTCCGATGAACAGCGGGGTGGCGGTGTAGGCGGCGAACACGACGCACTGGGTCAGACTCGGGTTGGCATCGTAGGTGCGCGCCATCCAGTGGATGAAAGCGCCCATCACGGCTACCCCTGCGAGCATCGCCAGGTAGGACATGATGGCCATCACCATCGCACTGCCTTCGGTCAGCATCACCGGCGCTCGGTCGCCGATGGCCCAGCCGACCTGGGTGGTGCCGATGTAAGCCGAGACGGCAGGAATCGCCGCGAGAATCAGTACGTGGGTCAGGTACATGTGGCTGATGGTTTCTTCCTCGCCACGAATTTCTTGCCATTCTTGGTCGGGATGGGTGAAGAGCCCCCAAACGTGGTGGATCATGCCAGACACCTCCTTTTCTTATGACAGTCGCCCCCCGGCGGAGGCCCGGCGCGCATGGACAGCGTTACCGGGTATCAGGCCAAATCGTTGCGACCTTATGTCGCAGTATAGGCAGAGCCTGAAGCCGGCGTGATGCCTGGCTTTAGAGCAAATTGCTCTGTGCCGGTCAGCGGTAATAGCGCTCTAGAATTTCCATGGCCAGGTTGATCGACTGCAGCCGCTCTGTGCTGCCGCCTCTGTCCGGGTGATGCAGGCTGACCATTTGTCGGTAGCGCTGCTTGATGCGTGGCAAGTCGAGGGTTTGTTCGTGGTTCAGCTCGAACAGCTCCAGCGCGGCCTGTTTTTCGTCACCGCCCTGCATGCGTGTCCAGAAACTGGTGAGCAGGCGCTCGACGTCGCGTTCGTCGGTATCGCGCAGCTGGCTCATGTCCAGGTAGTAGTCGCGCAGCTCGTCGCGCTCGCTCAGTGCAGCCGTGCCGGGCTGATAGGGCAGCAGGCGAATGCACAGCGGGCTGATTTCGAGCAGATACGTCTGAGCCTGCCGGAGCTGATCGCGCAGGCGGTAAAGGGCGTTGAACAGCAGAAAGTGGGTGCGAAACAGCACCAGCTTGTCGGTCAGTGGTAGGTTGGGCAGGTGGCCGCTATGGCGGGCCTTGAGCTGCTGGATCAGGGCGTATTCGGCCAGCCCGTCCGGAGCTGCCTGCAGCAGTTGCAGTACCTGGTCGGCGAGATCCTGGCTGGGGTCGAGGTCGTCATTCATCGGCCGAGCCTAGCATTTAACCGCCGATGGGGTAGGGGCGCGGCGCCTTTGTGCGTAAAATGTCGCGCTTTCGTTCTCACCCCTCGGATTTCGACGCACCATGGGCACCCTTTCGGTCAACCAGAACAAACTGCAGAAGCGCATTCGCCGCCTGGCCGGCGAAGCCATCACCGACTTCAACATGATCGAGGATGGCGACAAGGTGATGGTCTGCCTGTCCGGCGGCAAGGACAGCTACACCATGCTCGACGTGCTGCTGTACCTGCAGAAGGTGGCGCCGATCCAGTTCGAGATCGTCGCGGTGAACATGGATCAGAAGCAGCCCGGTTTCCCCGAGCATGTGCTGCCGGCCTATCTGGAATCCATTGGTGTGCAGTACCACATCATCGAGAAGGACACCTACTCGGTGGTGAAGGAGAAGATCCCCGAGGGCAAGACCACCTGCTCGCTGTGCTCGCGCCTGCGTCGTGGCACCCTGTACACCTACGCCGACGAGATCGGTGCGACCAAGATGGCGCTGGGGCACCACCGCGACGACATTCTGGAAACCTTCTTCCTCAACATGTTCTACGGCGGCACGCTCAAGGCCATGCCGCCCAAGCTGCTCTCCGACGATGGCCGCAACGTGGTGATCCGCCCGCTGGCCTATTGCGCCGAGGCCGATATCGAGGCCTACAGCCAGCTCAAGGAATTCCCCATCATCCCCTGCAACCTGTGCGGTTCGCAGGAGAACCTGCAGCGCCAGGTGGTCAAGGAGATGCTGCAGGAGTGGGAGCGCAAGAGCCCGGGTCGCGTCGAGATCATGTTCCGCGCCCTGCAGAACGTGCACCCCTCGCAACTGGCCGACCGCAACCTGTTCGACTTCAAGAGCCTGAAGATCGACGACAGCGCCACGCCGCGCTTCCTCGATGTGATGAGCCTGTAAGCCATCGCGGCTAAAGCCCCTCCCACGGCTCGCGTCGCATGTGGGAGCGGCTTTAGTCGCGACGCTTGCCAGGCCGCAAAGGCCTGGAGTATGGTTCGGCCATCGCTTTGGAGAATCTCATGTCCGCCAGCCTCAACCTTCTGTCCATGCTGCAAGCCGGTGCCTCGCGCGCCGCGTTGGCGCGTGCGCAGGCGCTTGTGGCGGCAGCGTATTATTTCTTTGGGTATTGGTTTAGCCACAGGCGCGCCTGATACCCCACAGGCGGCCTGAGACACCAGGGTCGCCACCAGAGACGTTTTCCAGAAAACCCCCGGTCGGCAACCCGACCGGGGGTTTTGTTTTTTCCGGCCGAAAAACGGCCAACCACTTAGAGGATGTGCAGATGAACCGTTACCAGAACTATTACCGCAACGACTGGCGATTTAGCAGCGTCACCACCGCCCTGACACCTTTGCCACGAACACTCAGTTAGCGCCGCCGCGGTATAGACCGCGCCGGCCAAGGAACCGCCAGATCATGAACAGCTCCGCTCAACTCGCTTCTACCGTTACCACCATCGCCCGCCGCAGCGCCCAGCCGCTGCCCAGCCCCGCCGTATTGCGCCAGCGCCTGCCGTTGCCCAACGCCCTTGCCGAACGTATCGCCGCCGACCGCGACGCCATCCGTGCCGTGCTCGATGGCCGTGATTCGCGCCTGCTGGTGGTGGTCGGCCCCTGCTCCCTGCATGACCGCACCAGCGCCCTCGAATACGCCGAACGCCTGGCTGAGCTGGCGGCACAGGTCGATGACCAACTGCTGCTGGTGATGCGCGCCTACGTGGAAAAACCGCGCACCACGGTGGGCTGGAAAGGGCTGCTGTACGATCCGCACCTCGATGGCAGCGGTGACATGGCCGAAGGCCTGCGCCTGTCGCGACAGCTGATGCTGGATATCCTTGAGCGTGGTCTGCCGCTGACCACCGAATTGCTGCAACCGATGGCCGCTGGTTACTTCGACGACCTGCTCGGTTGGGCCGCCATCGGTGCGCGTACCAGCGAATCGCAGGTGCACCGCGAGATGGTCAGTGGCCTGGATCTGCCGGTGGGTTTCAAGAATGGCACCGATGGCAGCGTCGGTATTGCCTGCGATGCCATGCGCTCGGCAGCGCATCCGCACCAGCACTTCGGCATCGACGACCTCGGCCACCCGGCGCTGCTGCATACCGCCGGCAACCCGGACACCCACCTAGTGCTGCGCGGCGGCCACGGCGCGCCGAACCACGATGCCGCCAGCGTCGCCGCCGCGCGGCAGGCGCTCGAGCGCCAGGGCATCGCGCCGCGGATCATGGTCGACTGCAGCCATGCCAACAGCGGCAAGGACCCGCTGCGCCAGCCCGCGGTGCTGGAGAGCGTGATCGAGCAGCGCCTGGCCGGCGACAGCAGCCTGCGCGGGGTGATGCTGGAGAGTCACCTGTTCGACGGTTGCCAGGCGCTGTCCGGCGAGTTGCGCTACGGCGTATCAGTCACCGATGGCTGCCTGGGCTGGAGTGTCACCGAGGCAACTTTGCGCCAGGCCGCCGAGCGGTTGCGCGGGTGAGAGTAGGCGGGCGGCGCTTTACTGTAGGCGCCGCGCCTCGCGGCGAATGTGCTCAGGCCCCAGGCGCAGAGGCAAAACGCTTCGCCCCGGGGCTCCCACTGGACTTGAACTGTGACGCTCACTCCGTGCAGGCTTCGTCGTTCGTTTTATGAAGGACTCGATTCATGCGTGATTACAAGTGGCTGCACGCGTTCTGCCTCAACCGCTTCGGCTCAGCCAGGGCGCTGGAGTCCAGGCTGCCGCAACCGCGCAGCGATGCCGAACTGCGCGCGCTGAGCGATGACCGCTACCTGTCGTTGATCAGCCTGCGCATCTTCCGCGCCGGGCTCAAGCACAGCCTGGTGGATGCCAAGTGGCCGGCATTCGAGCAGGCCTTCTTCGGCTTCGACCCGGAGAAGGTGGTACTGATGGGCGCCGAGCGCCTGGAAAACCTGATGCAGGACACGCGGTTGATCCGCCACCTGGGCAAGCTGAAAAGCGTGCCGCGCAACGCTCAGTTCATTCTTGATGTGCGGGCTGGACGCTTACAAGGCAGTCCCTCATCCGGCGCTGCGCGCCACCTTGATCCACAGGGATGTGGTGAATGCAGGACTCCCGCCGGGAGCGGGAGCTGCCTCCCAGAGGGAGAAGGGCATCAGGCTCGACCTGCGGCCGATTTTTCTTTTGGCACCCTGATCGCCGATTGGCCGGTGAGCGATATCGTCGGGTTGTGGAAGTATCTGGCCAAGCATGGCAGCCAGCTGGGTGGATTGTCTGCACCGCGCTTTCTGCGCATGGTGGGCAAGGACACCTTCGTCCCTACCGATGACATGGTCGCCGCGCTCAAGGCGCAGGGCGTGATCGACAAGGCGCCGACCAGTCTGAAAGACCTGGCCGCAGTGCAGGCTGCCTTCAACCAGTGGCAGGCCGAGAGCGGGCGGCCGCTGTGTCAGCTATCGGTGATGCTGGCGCACACGGTCAATCACTGAGCGATTGCTGCAAGGCCTCCAGCCATTCCTTGGGTACGTCACGCTTCATCGCCAGTTGGCATTGCTGGCTGTCAGGGTCGAAGACGATAACCGCCTCGCCCTTGTCCAGGGCGCGGCGTACGCGCTGCACGCGGGTTTCCAGCGGGGTTTCATCGCCGTTGTCGGTGCCGTCGCGGGTGACGAAATCTTCGATCAGGGCGGTGAGGGTATCGGCTTGCAGCAGGTGAGCGGGGATCAGCACAGCGAATCGACTCCATTTGTTGGCAGCCATGATAGAGCTAGAGGGCGCTCAACTGCGAGAGCGTTCAGGAGCGATTGCCGGGGCGTTTCAAAAAAGCTATGTCTGAGTTAACTGTTGCATATCCCTATACCCCAACGCCTCTTTCAAGCAAATCAATGGGTTGAGCTGTGTTTTGTAGCGCTCAAGCAGGCGGCGCCAGCCCAGATAGTTCGTTAGGTACTTGGTGGCCACACCATGAAAAGGAATCATCCAGCTCTTGAGTCGGCTGTCGTAGGCATTCACGTTCTGGATGTGGAAAGCACCATCAACCCGTCGATTCTGGCTCGGGTTAATCGGTCGGTGAGTGATGCCTTCAACCTTGGCGAAATGGGCGTAGACACCTGCGCTGTCAGTACAGAGAATCGCATCCGCGTCTATCAGCGGGCGTAGCCGCTCCCCTATGTGCTGTGCATCCAGCTTTTCCAACTTGAAGTCTGCCTGCTGACCACTGCGATCTCTTACCACCAGCACAGGAATTTGCTCGGCAGACAGTCCGCCGCCTTGGCGCCAGACGTAAAGACCGGTCAGCAGGAGGATCAGCGACACCAGCGAAACGGTCAGGCTGGCGAGGATGTTCCAGCTTGCCCAGGTAGGGTGTCAGCGACAGGCGCTGCTCCTGACTGTCCAGCACCACGGGCTGTAATGCCCAGCTTGGCCGATCAGGCAGAAAAGCAGAAAAGCCAGACAGAAACGAGGCATCCGTGAACCTCTGGTGACCCTGCGCGTGGGCGGCTTTTAGCGTGCCGGGTGGCTGCCGCAAGGGGCAGAACACGTCAGGGGGGGAACCTGTGTTCCCCCCCTGTCCTGTGTGTCACTTTGCCTTTATGGCCGATGGCCTTCAAGCATCCTGTTCGCGTTGCCCGAGCAGGCTATCCACTGGTGGTACACGGGTATCGCTTTCCATCTGAGCGTCATGCTCCAGCTGGTGGCTGAAGCGCTCCAGCGAACCCTGTGCCGGTTGCGCATCGCTGGCGAACACCGGCGGGCTCATCATGTAGGCAGTGAGCAGGCGGCTGAGGGCCTTGAGGCTGTCGATATGGGTACGCTCGTAGCCATGGGTGGCGTCGCAGCCGAAGGCCAACAGCGCGGTGCGGATGTCATGGCCGGCGGTGACTGCTGACTGTGCGTCGCTGTGGTAGTAACGGAACAGGTCGCGGCGAACCGGTACCTCATATTCAGCTGCCAGGCGCAGCAACTGGCGCGACAGGTGATAGTCGTAGGGGCCGCCGGAATCCTGCATGGCCACGCTGACGGCGTGCTCGCTGGACTGCTGGCCTGGTGCGACCGGGGCGATATCAATGCCGACGAACTCGCTGACGTCCCAGGGCAGGGCGGCGGCGGCGCCGGAACCCACCTCCTCGGTGATGGTGAATAGCGGATGGCAGTCGATCATCGGTTGCAGGCCTTGATCGCGAATGGCCTTGAGCGAGGCCAGCAGCGCCGCAGCGCCGGCCTTGTCATCGAGGTGACGGGCGCTGATATGGCCGCTTTCGGAGAACTCCGGCAACGGGTCGAAGGCGACGAAGTCTCCTACCGCAATACCCAGCGTGTCGCAGTCGGCGCGCGTGGCGCAGTAGGCGTCCAGGCGCAGTTCGACGTGATCCCAGCTCACCGGCATGCTGTCGACAGCGGTGTTGAAGGCGTGCCCCGAGGCCAGCAGTGGTAGCACGCTGCCGCGAATCACGCCGTTGTCGGTGAACAGGCTGACGCGGCTGCCCTCGGCGAAGCGGCTCGACCAGCAACCCACCGGCGCCAGGCCCAGGCGGCCGTTGTCCTTGATCTCGCGGACGATGGCGCCAATGGTGTCGAGATGCACGGATACGGCGCGATCGAAACGTTCGTACTCGCTCTGGCGCCCACGCAGGGTGGCGCGGATGGTGCCACGGCGGGTCAGCTCGAAGGGGATTTCCAACTCTTCGAGACGCTCTGCGACGTAGCGCACGATGGTGTCGGTAAAGCCGGTGGGGCTGGGGATGGCAAGCATCTCCAGCAGCACTTTCTGCATATAGTCGAGGTCGGGTTCGGGGAGTGGCTGCATGGAGTCTCCTGGGGCTGTCTGGTTCGTTGCCCGCTGAAATCAGCTGGTCGCCTGGCTTAGCGGAAAGAGCAGGTCGACGAAGCGTTCGGCGGTTGGCTGCGGTTCGTGGTTGGCCAGGCCGGCGCGTTCGTTGGCTTCGATGAATACGTACTCGGCTTGATCGGCGGCAGGCACCAGCAGGTCGAGGCCGACCACCGGGATTTCCAACGCGCGTGCGGCCTTGATCGCGGCGTCGCGCAGGGTCGGGTGGAGGATCGCGGTGACGTCTTCCAGGGTGCCGCCGGTGTGCAGGTTGGCGGTCTTGCGCACGGCCAGACGCTGCCCGGCAGGCAGTACGCTGTCGTAGTCGAGGCCGGCGCCGTGCAGGGTGCGCAGGGTTTCGGCGTCCTTGGGGATGCGACTTTCACCGCCGGTGGCGGCCTGGCGACGGCGGCTCTGTGCGTCGATCAGCTCACCGATGCTGTGGCGGCCGTCGCCGATGATCTCGGCCGGACGACGAATGGCGGCGGCTACGACTTCATAGCCGATCACCAGCACGCGCAGATCAAAGCCCTCATGAAAGCTTTCCAGTAATACGCGCTGGTCGAATACCCGGGCGCGTTCGATGGCTTCCTGCACCTCGCCCGGTGTGCGCAAATCCACCGCCACGCCCTGGCCCTGTTCGCCGTCCACCGGTTTGACTACCACCGAACCGTGTTCGGCCAGGAAGGCGGTGTTGTCCTCGGCGCTGCCGGCCAGGCATTGTGCCGGCACGCCGAGACCGGCCCGCGACAGGGTGCGATGGGTCAGGTGCTTGTTCTGGCACAGGGTCATGCTCACGGCGCTGGTCAGGTCGCACAGCGATTCGCGGCAGCGGATGCGTCGGCCGCCGTGACTGAGGGTGAACAGCCCGGCCTCGGCGTCATCCACCTGCACTTCGATGCCGCGGCGCAGGGCCTCGTCGACGATGATGCGCGCATAGGGGTTGAGCTCGGCCTGCGGGCCGGGGCCGAGGAACAGCGGCTGGTTGATGCCGTTCTTGCGCTTGAGGCTGAAGGTCTGCAACTCGCGGAAGCCGAGCTTGGCGTAGAGCTTCTTGGCCTGCTGGTTGTCGTGCAGCACCGACAGGTCGAGGTAGCTCAGGCCACGGCTCATGCCGTGCTCGATCAGGTGACGCACCAGTACCTCGCCGACACCGGGTCGGCTGCAGTGCGGGTCGACCGCCAGGCACCACAGGCTGCTGCCGTTTTCCGGGTCACGGAAGGCGCGCTGGTGGTTAAGGCCCATGACACTGCCGATCACCGCGCCGCTGTCTTCGTCCTCGGCCAGCCAGTAGGTCGGGCCGCCCTCGTTGTAAGGCGTGAGCTTGGCCGGGTCGATCGGCAGCATGCCGCGGGTCTGGTACAGGCAGTTGATGGCCTGCCAGTCGGCATCGTTCTGCGCCCGGCGAATACGAAAGCCACGGAAGCTACGGCGCGCCGGGCGGTAGTCGGTGAACCACAGGCGCAGCGTGTCGGAGGGGTCGAGAAACAGTTGCTGCGGTGCATGCGCCAGCACCTGGTGCGGGGCCGCCACGTACAGGGCGATGTCACGTTCACCGGGCTGTTCGTCCAGCAGGGATTCGGCCAGGACAGTGGCGTCGGGGTAGGTATGGCCGATCAGCAGGCGACCCCAGCCGCAATGAATGGCTTGTGGCTGACTGGGTTGGCTGCTGTGATCCTCGGCCAGGCGGGCCTGCAGACGCTCGTAGGAGGGTGTCTGGCCTCGCAGCAGGCGTTGGTTGAAGGCAGTGGAGCGCATGGAATAATCCCTGTCCGTGTTCACTACGTCCGGTCTTGGCCGGATCGTCATTGAGTCGCGACACATCCCGGCTTTGCCGGGCTATGACCATTGATCCTGCAGGAGCGGCCCGAGGGCCGCTCCACGTGAGTTATAGGCCTTGTTCGCTCAGCCACAGGTTGAGCGCCGCCAGTTGCCACAGCTTGGACCCGCGCAGCGGCGTGAGCTGGCTCTGCGGGTTGGTCAGCAACTGATCGAGCATGGTCGGGTTGAACAGGCCGCGATCCTGGCTGGGGTCGAGCAGCAGGTCGCGCACCCAACCCAGGGTGGCGCCTTCCAGATGCTTGAGACCCGGCACCGGGAAGTAGCCCTTGGGCCGGTCGATCACCTCGCTGGGGATGACCTTGCGCGCCGCTTCCTTGAGCACATATTTGCCGCCTTCCGGCAGCTTGAACTGCGCGGGAATGCGCGCCGACAGTTCGGCCACGCGATAGTCGAGGAACGGTGTGCGCGCCTCCAGGCCCCAGGCCATGGTCATGTTGTCCACGCGTTTGACCGGGTCGTCGACCAGCATCACCGTGCTGTCCAGGCGCAGGGCCTTGTCCACTGCAGCATCGGCACCGGGCATGGCGAAGTGCTCTCGCACGAAGTCGCCGGCCATGTCGCCGGTCAGCCAGGCGGGCTGCACGCAGGCCGCGTATTCGTCGTGCTCGCGGTCGAAGAAGGCGGCGCGGTAGGCGGCGAAGACATCCTTGGCGCCATCGACTTGCGGATACCAGTGGTAGCCGGCGAACAGTTCGTCAGCGCCTTGGCCGCTCTGTACCACCTTGCAGTGCTTGGCGACTTCGCGCGAAAGCAGGTAGAAGGCGATGCAGTCATGGCTGACCATCGGCTCGCTCATGGCACGGAAGGCCTGCGGCAGCTGCTCGAGAATCTCGTGCTCGCCGATGCGCAACTGGTGGTGGCGGGTGGCGAAGCGCTGGGCGATCAGGTCCGAATACTGGAACTCGTCGCCGCGCTCGCCGCCGGCATCCTGGAAACCGATGGAGAAGGTCAGCAGGTTTTCCACGCCGGCTTCGCGCAGCAGGCCGACCAGCATGCTCGAATCGACGCCACCGGAGAGCAGCACGCCGACGTCGACCGCCGCGCGCTGACGAATCTCCACCGCTTCGCGCATGGTCTGCAGTGTGCGGTCGCGCCATTCTTCAAAACCGAAGTTCACTTCCTCGCCTTGCGGGCCGAACTGCAGCGTCCACCAGGTGTGCTGCTCGACCTTGCCGTCGGCATCGACACGCATCCAGGTGGCTGGCGGCAGTTTCTCCACGCCCGCCAGAATGGTGCGCGGCGCGGGTACCACGGCATGGAAGTTCAAATAGTGGTTGAGGGCGACGGCATCCAGCGTCTTGGCGATGTCGCCACCCTGCAGCAGGGCTGGCAGCGACGAGGCGAAGCGCAGGCGCTCGCCAGTACGGGACAGATACAGCGGTTTGACGCCGAGGCGGTCGCGGGCGATGAACAGGCTTTGCTTGTCACGTTCCCAGACGGCGAAGGCGAACATGCCATTGAGCTTGGGCAGCAGCTTTTCGCCCCAGGCGTGATAGCCCTTGAGCAGCACTTCGGTGTCACCGCCGGAGAAGAAGCGATAGCCCAGCGCTTCCAGCTCGGCACGCAGCTCGGGGTAGTTATAGATGGCGCCGTTGAACACCATGGACAGGCCGAGATCGCTGTCGATCATCGGCTGGCCCGAGGCTTCGGCCAGATCCATGATCTTCAGCCGGCGATGGCCCAGGGCGATGGGACCCTGACTATGAAAGCCATGGGCGTCGGGTCCGCGAGGGGCCAGGTGGTGGGTGATGCGTTCGACTGCCGCCAGGTCCGCGGGGCGTCGATCAAAACGAAGTTCTCCAGCTATTCCGCACATAGTTCCTTACCGGTGTTGCCGTTGGGGAGTGGCTCGTGGTCGAGCCTTTTACACCAAAACAAAATAATGCTTTCATGTCAAAGTTTTGGTTGTTATGAATTGGTGATTATGAGTGATAAAAAAGTTCCTGTTGAAATAGATTTGTCATCGGTCATGGCCTTCGAGATGCCCCTGTTTCAGGCGCTGCGGCGCTTGCAGCAGGCGGGGGAGGTGCACGCCAAGCGCCTGGGCCGCTTCGGTGGGCTGACGCCCATGCAGTTGATGGTGCTGCAGGTGCTGGCCAGCGAGACGCGGATGACCGCCAGCGTGCTCAGCAGCCGCGTTAGCCTGACCGCTGCGACGCTGTCCGGCATGCTCGATCGCCTGGAAGAGCGTGGTCTGTTGCAGCGCCAGCGCGATGATCAGGATCGCCGGCGCCAGTGGCTGTTGATCAGCGATGCGGGCCGTGAACTGATCCAGCAAGCACCTTCGTTGATGCCACCGGAATTCAACCAGCGTTTCGCTGCGCTGGCCGACTGGGAGCGCCACAGCCTGACAGCGGCGCTATTGAGAGCGGCCGAGCTGTGCGGCGAGATGGAATGAGCTGGGCGATGACCCTAGGTTGCCAAACCGGCCTTTCGTAGGAGCCCCGCCCCGGGGCGAAGCTTTTCAATGGCGCATCGCCCCGGTTCGCGGCGGGGCGCCGCTCCTACGCATTCGCAGCGGCGACGTGTAACTGCCAGGCATCAGGCGGTGACCCCGCCTTTTTCAGAAAAAATTCAAGCGGGGTGTTGACTTAGCATCGCCGCCTGCATAAAGTGCGCGCCTCGCTAAGGCACATGGGTGATTAGCTCAGCCGGGAGAGCATCTGCCTTACAAGCAGAGGGTCGGCGGTTCGATCCCGTCATCACCCACCATAGCCCAGTGAGAAGGACGAAAGTCCACCGACGCGCAGCGGTAGTTCAGTCGGTTAGAATACCGGCCTGTCACGCCGGGGGTCGCGGGTTCGAGTCCCGTCCGCTGCGCCATTATTTCCCAGATCGGCACCTTGTCGATTTGAGATGGCAAAGCCCGCAAGGGCGCCATCAGATGCAACAGAGTTTCAAGAGTTCTTTGGACGCAAGTCCAACCGACATGCAGCGGTAGTTCAGTCGGTTAGAATACCGGCCTGTCACGCCGGGGGTCGCGGGTTCGAGTCCCGTCCGCTGCGCCATATACGAAACCCGTCGATCGCACGATCGACGGGTTTTTTATTGCCTGTGATCCGAGGTAATCAATCGCCCTGCGGCTTTTCGTCATCTTGTCTTCACACTGGCAACGTAGCTTGCTGACGAAAGATGAAATGCCCCAGGAGAATGCCCGATGGATGACTATCAGGAAGAACTGCTCGAGCGCGACGTCCTCAGTCAGGACATGCCCGATGTGGACGACGACGCCACCGAACTCTGAGCTGCGCCGCTGGCCCTGCGCTGTGTGCGGCGGTAATCGCCCGGCGTCTGCCCGAGCCAGCGCTTGAAGGCGCGCTGGAAGGCTTCGGCCGAGGCGAAGCCGAGCAGGTAGGCGATCTCGCCGAAGGCCAGTTCGGTATCGCGGATATAGGCCGTGGCCAGGTCACGGCGGGTATCGTTGAGAATGGCGCGGAACTGCGTGCCTTCCTCGGCCAGTTTGCGCCGCAGCGTCCAGCTCGGCAGGTGCAGGCGCCTGGCCACTTCCTCCAGATCCGGTTCGTGCCCATGCAGCAGTGGGCCTAACAGTTGGATCACCCGTTCACGCAGGCTGCGCGTGCGGGTCAGTTGCTCCAGCTCGCGCTCGCACAACTCCACGAGATGGCGCCAGGTGCCGGGGCAGTGCTGCGGGTTGCGCAGGGCCAGGCTGTCGTTGCTCAGGCGCAAGCGGTTGGCGCTGGCGGAAAACTCCAGCGGGCAGCCGAACAGCGCTGCATAGCGCTCGGCGTACTCCGGTTCGGGAAATTCGATCTCGACTCTTTCCGGGCTGATGTCATGGCCGACCACCTGGGTCAGGTTGGCCTGCCAGCCGGCCAGCACCGAATCCACCACGAAGCGGTTGTAGGCGTTGTAGGGGCTGATGGAATAGAACTGCAGCCAGGCGCCGCGCGGGTCTTCATCGAAGCTCGAGCGGCCGCGATAGTTGGCGGCATACAGTGGCTCGAAGCGCGTCAGGGTGCGTGCTGCCTCGCGCAGGTTCGGTGCCTGCGCGGCGCAGATGCCGGCCAGGCCAACCTGGCTTGGGTGGCTGTGCCTGCCCATCTCCAGCCCCAGCGCAGGATCAGCGCAGAGGGCGATGGCGCTGTGGCCCAGGCGCATGAAGCGAGGGATCGACAGGCGTGCGCGTGGCTCGCTCAGGCGGGCGGTGTCGAGGCCGAATTGTTGCAGCAGGGGCTGTGGATCGTGCCCCTTGGCGCGCAGTGCAGCGGCCAGTGGTTGGGTGAAACCGACGGAGAGGTCGCCGAGGCGAACGCGTGAGCTCTTCATAGCCAGATATTGACCAGTTGTGCGCCCCGGTCGCTGGCGCTGTGAGTGCTGCGACCTGCATCGAAGGCGAGCGCGCTGGGCTGGCCGCTGCGCTCCCACAATCTGCCGCGCAGATGGACTTTCAGCCCGGCGCGAATGCCATGGGCCTGCAGGTGTGCGATGAGCGGCGTGTCGTCCGTCTGGTCGTCGAGGTCGCTGGGCATGGCTAGCAGCTCGATGGCTTCATGGTGCGGCGTCTGAGCCCGGGCAAGGTGGCGGGTGTCGCTGCCGAGGAGCACGCCAAGTCGACCGGCCGGAGTTTCCAGCACCTGCAGGGTGTCGGCTGCCGCGGTGGTCAGTGTGCCGGCCTCGAAGGCATGGCGCTGCGGTTGCCCCAGTGGCTTGCCGGTTCGGTCGAATACCAGGCTGACGTTGTACAGCGGCCCGCGACCGACTTCGAGGCGACCCCGTTCTATACGAGGCTCGGGCAGAACGATCGAGCCTGCAATCAGGGTGATCTGGTAATCGCGGGCCAGATCGCCAAACAGCTGCTGATAGTCGCGCGCCATGGCCTTGGCCTTGGTACGCAACATGGCGTCGTCCAGGCGCGCCTCGCTTCCAGCACTGAGCAGTGCGCCGAGAAAGTCCAGTGGATTACTCGCCGCCAGCCAGTGCATGGCCTGACGGCGCTCGGCGGCGTGGTAGAGCTCTTCCTTCTCGCCGACGGCGAGCAGCCAGGTGCCGATATGTTCGGGCAGCACGACGACGGTACGTTCGTTGAGCATGCCCTGCTCGCGGGCGTGATCCAGGTAGGCGGCCAGCTTCAGGCGCAGACGGGCGAGGCTCTGGTAGTCCGCTGGGAACAGCTCCGGCTGGATGCCCAGCAGGTTACCGCGCGGGCCGGGCTCGCCGATATCGAGCGCGACCTGGCTGCGCAGGTCGGACAGGTAATGGCTGCTGGGACGCTGCGCGATCCAGTGGGCGTAGCTGCCAAGACCGGTCAGCAGTGCGAGCGCGAGCAGAAGGGTGATCAGTAGGCGCATTGGGTTTTTTCGGTTTGGTTGCGGTGCAGGTTAGGTCGGTCGAGCCGTGCTGCCAACCTCTATTGCTAGTTTTGATCATTATCTTGTTAGTTTTGATCATTGAGCATGGCTGGCAGCCTCTTTATCGTCTGGCTCCATAACCGACCGCGTGACCATGAGACCGCGGCAATCCGTGAACTGCACCGCGATGTGGAGAATTCCATGACTGCTCGTTACCCGCACCTGCTGGCCCCGCTAGACCTCGGCTTCACCACGCTGAGCAACCGTACCCTGATGGGCTCCATGCACACTGGTCTGGAAGAGAAGCCGGGCGGCTTCGAGCGCATGGCCGCCTATTTCGCCGAGCGTGCCCGTGGCGGCGTTGGCCTGATGGTCACCGGCGGCATCGGCCCGAACGAGGAGGGCGGCGTGTATTCCGGCGCAGCCAAGCTGAGCACAGTGGAAGAGGCCGAGAAGCACAAGGTCGTCACCCAGGCCGTGCATGAGGCCGGCGGCAAGATCTGCATGCAGATTCTGCATGCCGGGCGTTATGCCTACAGCCCCAAATCCGTTGCGCCGAGCGCCATCCAGGCACCGATCAACCCGTTCAAGCCGCGCGAGCTGGACGAGGAGGGCATCGAGAAGCAGATCGCTGATTTCGTCAACTGCGCCGCCCTGGCCCAGCAGGCCGGCTACGACGGCGTCGAGATCATGGGTTCGGAAGGCTATTTCATCAATCAGTTCCTGGTCGCCCACACCAACCATCGTACCGACCGCTGGGGCGGCAGCTACGAGAACCGCATGCGCCTGCCGGTGGAGATCGTCCGTCGCGTGCGTGAGGCGGTCGGGCCGAACTTCATCATCATCTACCGCCTGTCGATGCTCGATCTGGTCGAGGGTGGCAGCACCTGGGACGAGATCGTGCTGCTGGCCAAGGCCATCGAAAAGGCGGGCGCCACCCTGATCAACACCGGCATCGGCTGGCACGAGGCGCGCATCCCGACCATCGCCACCAAGGTGCCGCGTGCGGCCTTCACCAAGGTCACCGCCAAGCTCAAGGGGGAGGTGTCGATCCCGCTGATCACCACCAACCGCATCAATACCCCGGAAGTGGCCGAGCAAGTGCTGGCCGAGGGCGATGCCGACATGGTGTCGATGGCGCGCCCGTTCCTCGCCGACCCGGACTTCGTCAACAAGGCCGCCGAAGGCCGCGCGGACGAGATCAACACCTGCATCGGCTGCAACCAGGCCTGCCTGGATCACACTTTCGGCGGCAAGTTGACCAGCTGCCTGGTCAACCCGCGCGCCTGCCATGAGACCGAGCTGAACTACATCCCCACCACCACGGTGAAGAAGATCGCCGTGGTCGGTGCCGGCCCGGCTGGCCTGGCCGCTTCCACCGTCGCCGCCGAACGTGGCCATAGCGTGACCCTGTTTGATGCGGCTGGCGAGATCGGTGGCCAGTTCAACGTGGCCAAGCGCGTGCCGGGCAAGGAGGAGTTCTTCGAGACCCTGCGTTACTTTAAGCGCAAGCTGGAAACCACGGGCGTCGACGTGCGCCTGAATACCCGTGTGTCGGTGGACGACCTGGTGGCGGGCGGCTTTGACGAAATCATCCTGGCCACCGGCATTACCCCGCGTACGCCGGATATTCCGGGAATCGAGCATGCCAAGGTGATCAGCTACCTGGACGCGATTCTCGAGCGCAAGCCGGTCGGGCAGAAGGTCGCGGTGATCGGTGCCGGCGGCATCGGTTTCGACGTGTCCGAATTCATCACCCATCAGGGCAAGGCCACCAGCCTCGACCGTGACGAGTTCTGGAAGGAATGGGGCATCGATACCGCGCTTGAAGCGCGTGGTGGCGTGGCGGGCGTCAAGGCGCATCCGCACCCGGCGGCGCGTCAGGTCTTCCTGCTGCAGCGCAAGAAGTCCAAGGTCGGCGATGGCCTGGGCAAGACCACCGGCTGGATTCACCGCACCGGCCTGAAGAACAAGAACGTGCAGATGCTCAACAGCGTCGAGTACGTGCAGATCGACGATGCCGGCCTGCATATCCGCATTGCTGGTGGCGAGGAGCAGGTGCTGCCAGTCGATACCGTGATCGTCTGCGCTGGCCAGGACCCGCTGCGCGAGCTGCAGGAAGGTCTGGAAAGCGCCGGCCAACGCGTGCACCTGGTCGGCGGCGCGGATGTTGCCGCCGAGCTCGATGCCAAGCGGGCGATCAACCAGGGCTCGCGTCTGGCTGCTGAGCTGTAATGATGACGCCCCGCCTAGTGCGGGGCGTTTGCTATCTGGCCTGAAAACAACAAGGAGGAGCCGGTGTCTCTCAATGCCCTGCTGCAACCTGCCGCTGCAGCCAGCCTCGAGCGCTGGCACCAATTCGTCGCCGCCAAGGATCTGAGCGCCTTGCCTGAGTTGCTGCACCCACAGGCGGTGTTCCGCTCACCGATGGCACACACCCCGTATCCGGGAGCGCAGGTGGTCAATATGATCCTCAATACTGTGCTCAAGGTATTCGAGGACTTCGCCTATCACCGTGAACTGGCCACCGCCGATGGCCTCAATGTGGTGCTGGAGTTTTCCGCGAAGGTTGGTGGGCGCGAGTTGAAAGGAATCGACATGATTCGTTTCGACGATTCGGGGCTAATCGTCGAGTTCGAGGTGATGGTGCGCCCGATGAGTGGGCTGCAGGCGCTCGGTGCCGAGATGGCGCAGCGCCTGGCGCCTTTTCTCGCCGCAGCCAAAGGCTGAACGGCGCTCTACTTGAGAACGCCCACTTCTCGGTAAAAGCGCTCGGCGCCTGGGTGCAGCGGAATCGGCAGACCACTGGTGGCTCGCTCCAGCCCAGGGTTTGTACGAAAAGTCGTCGAGCGAAGGTCAGGCGAGGCAAAAACGGGTGAGGAAGCGGAGTTTACGAGCTGTAAATGAGCATTCCGAACCCGTTTTTAACGAAGCATCACCGAGCGCAGGCACTTTTCGTGCAGAGCCTAATGTCCCTGGCGGCTGGATGCGCATCGGCCAATCGGTCGAGGTTCTCGAAGAGCAGCTTGGTCATCTGATAGGCCACGGCGTCGGAAACGCTGGTCTGGCTGACCAGAACGTTGGTGATGGTCGCCGTCGTCACGTCGCTGGCCTGGCCTTTGTAGGTGCCGCCAGGAATGGTGCCCGACTGATAGGCGCTGCTGCCGATACCGCCGGTAAGGATGTTGATCGAGGTTGGATTGGCGTGAGCGTTGGGACTACTGGCCAAAATCGCGGCAGCGGCGAACAGGCCAAGGCGCTTGGCTAAGTGCATGGGAATTCTCCGTTGTTGTTATTTTTAGCTAAGGACGCGGCAGTGCTGTGCAGGCAGTCTTCTGGCGCCGGAATAGGCACTCGCGAAGCGGATTGAACGATGAGGGGTTGGCAGTGAGGTGATAGCAGAACATGGCTGACCTCTTGTCTTTTTTATCAGTCCGGCCGCGCGACAGGCGCGCGAGCTTGTACGTGCCAGAGCAGGTGACGTGCCAGGTTGTCGGATCACCGCTCTACAGCAGTCGCGGCTGAAGCCCCTAACACTGAGCCAGCCCGGCTTGCCTCCCCTCTTCAATTCACAGGTGACCGATACATCGTAGGGCGGGTGCAACCCGCCAGAATGGCGATGGCGGGTTGCACCCGCCCAACGCGCTGAATTGTGGAGCACCGCAAACCGTGGGAGGCGCTTCAGCGGCGACAAGCTCTAGAGCGGATGAGCCCAATGCTACGGGCTGAAATAGGCAAGATTCCGCTTGTGAGGCAGGGGTGAAAAGCAAGAATCCGCCGATAGAGTTGTGTTGGGCAGGCTGTTACTCATCCCGGCGGACCGGACCGCTGGCAGCTTTCGTACTTTCCGGTCTGGTCACATTTTTGCGCCAAGCAGTGGCCTATTTGGGCTGGCTCGCAGAGTGAGTGCCAACCCAGTCACATTGCTGTGGTTGGGTTTTCCCCTAGACTTGCTCGAGGTATCAAGGACGATATCGGTGCAGAGTCTGCGCTGCGCTGTCACGCGACGTATTCCCGGTTGGTCCAGAGGGTCCTCAATGAGCATGCAGAACAAGCCGCAGATGGTGGAAGCCGTGATGTTCTTCAGTGAACGCGGTATCTGCAAACAGATGATGTTCCCTGAGTTCGAAGCCTTGCTCGATGGTGTAGTGAACATGCCCGAGTTCGCCGACGAACAGATGCGCGCGGTGTTCGTGGTGATCAACCCGCGGCTGCTGGTCAGGGCGGCGGTATTCTTCTTTCTGGATTTCGACGAGGACGGTTGCCCCGACAAGGGTTGGAATATTCCTCTGCAACATCTGGCCGAGCGTGCCGGGCGTGGCCCGGATCTCGGCGCCGGGCCGATTCGTCTGGCTTGTCGCAGTCAGTGCCCGGTGTCCTGGCACCAGATGCACCTGTGGGACCCCAGTCTGGCGCCGGGGCAAAACGATCTGGTATTGCTGCGCGATGCAGTCAAGCGCAATCAGCTTGGGCTGCTGATCGAGGACGACAGTGCTCAGGCGGTGGTTGCCGAGCGTTTGCAGGTGGCCTCCGAAGACAAATGGTATGCGCCCGATCCGGCCAAGGAAGTGGCCGAGCAGTTGGCGCAGAAAATGGACCAGGAGCACCGCGCCAAGACCGCACAACTGATTCAGCAGCAGCGTCTGCGCATCACCAGCCTGACCCAGCAGCACGAAGACGAGCTGGCCAAGTTCAAACTGGCCAGCGAGGAGCAGAGCAAGAATCTGCAGGCGCAGATCCATGGACTGCATCAGGCGCTGCGCCAGCAGGAGGAGCTCAACGCCAACCTCAAGGCGCAACTGGCCGCCCAGGCCGAAAGTTTCCAGAGCAGCCGTGAGGAAATGACTCAACAACTGCGTGCCCTGGAGCGTCATGGTCGTACCGAGGGCGATATCCTGCGGGCGCAGTACGATGGTGAAATGCGCGCCAAGGTCGCTGCGGCCGTGGCGGAGTACAAGGAACAGATTGCCATACGCGACGTCGAACTGGCCTATCGCAACGAGCTGGATGCCCAGTTGCAAGCGGAAATCGAACGCCTCAAGCGTGAGCGCGATGCATTCGCCAGTCAGGGCGGTGATCAGGTGCTGGATCGTCTGGCCAAGCTTGGCGTGGTGTTCGTGGTGTACCACCCCGGCGCCGGGCACCTGACCATTCCCCTGCAGGATGTCGCCCGCTATCAGGACAATCCCATGGCCTACGCCGCTGGCAAATGCTTCGTTTCCGAAGAGCAGTATCGACACTGGTTGGCGCATTATCAGCAGCCCAGCTGCGACGCAGCTTTGCCTAGTGGAGAGCGCTGCGCCATTCCCATCGATCGTGTCGATACGCCCAGCCGTTTCACCCTGGGTGATTCGAACTGCTGCGCGCGGCACAAGGCGAGTAGTCGTCTGCGCACTGTCAGCTGACCTTGCCAATACGGATTCCCACCTGGCGCCCGCGGGCGCCGCTACAACCTCTGCAACTGGACTGGCTCGAGGCTGCCGGTGTCGAGCTTGCCTGTCTGCGCCTGGATCTTGTCGACCCCCTGCTGTCCGGCAACAAGTGGTTCAAGCTCGCGCCCTATCTTGAGCAGGCCGCTGCGGCCGGCGCGCAGGGGGTGATCAGCCTGGGGGGAGCGCACTCCAATCATTTGCATGCGCTGGCGGCGGCGGGCCGGCGTTTCGGTTTCGCCTGCGTCGGTCTGTTGCGTGGTGAAGCGCAGCAGACCCCGACCGTCGATGATCTGCAGCGCATGGGCATGACGCTGCACTGGCTGGGTTACGGCGGCTACCGTGCGCGGCATCAGCCGGACTTCTGGGCGCCCTGGCTCGCCCGCTATCCGGGTTTCCAGGTAATCGGCGAGGGCGGCCTGGGCCTTCAGGGCGCTAGTGGCTGCAGCTGTCTGGTGGCGATGGCCGAAGCGCAGTTGGCCGATATCGGCTGGTCTGATTTCGATGCCTGGTGGCTGGCTACGGGGACCGGCACCACCCTGGCCGGTGTGCTGCTGGGTGATGTTCGGCGCCGCGTGTTCGGCGCGCAGGCGGTACCGAGCGATCACGGCGTCGCCACTCAGGTCGCCGGGCTGCTGGACGAGGCCGGGGCGTCGGAGCGGCGCTACCAACTGATCGACGCCGCGCGCGGCGGTTTTGCCCGGCTCGACGAGCCACTGCGCCAGTTCATCCTGGAAACCGAGCAGGCCAGCGCTGTGCCGCTGGAGCCTGTGTATACCGGCAAGGCGCTGATGGCGCTGCGCGATTTCTGCAAGCGCGGTCAACTTGCGCGCGGCAGTCGGCTGATATTCATTCATACTGGCGGCTTGCAAGGGCGTCGGGTGTTGATGGGCGCCAGCGCCGACTACACTCAGGTCTGACCAGCGGAGCCTGGAAATCCTCATGAGCGAACCCCTTACCCCCGAACAACTGCGCAGCCTGACGCCGCTCAACGCGCTTTCCGCGCAGCAGTGGCGCGAGTTGCGTAGCCAACTGGTGCCGCAGCCTCTGTTGGCCGGGCAACTGCTGTTTCGTCGGGGGGATCAGGCGCGACTGACCTGCTATCTGCTGGCCGGCGAGTTGCAGCTGCAGGATGCCGAGGGCAGGACGCAGAGGGTGCAGGCCGGTAGCGAGATCAGCTGCCACCCGTTGTCGCCCGGCCTGCCGCGGTTACATGACGCCCGCGCCGTGAGCGATGTCAGCGTGCTGATGATCGACAGTGCCACGCTCGATCGCCTGCTGACCTGGCGCCTGGCGCATCAGGACCTGCTGCTGGCGCTGCAACAGAGTGGCGCCGATGTCGAGTGGCTGGAGCGGCTGCTGGAAAACCCCTTGTTTGCCAAGGTGCCGCCGGCCAACGTGCAGAACATGCTCGCTCGCTTGCAGAAGATCGAGCTGGCGGCTGGCAGCCAGATTATCGAAGAGGGTGCCACTGGCGATTGCTGCTATTTCCTGGAAAGCGGCCGCGCCGAGGTGATTCGCGGCGCCGGCAGTGATCACCAGGTGCTGGCGGAGCTGGAGGTGGGCGCCTGTTTCGGTGAAGAAGCGCTGCTTGCTGATCGGCCACGCAATGCCACGGTGACCATGGTCGAGGCGGGCAGTGTGTTGCGCCTGGATCGCCAGGATTTCTTTGCTTTGCTCAAGGCTCCAGTCGTGGCCGAGGTGTCGCTGGGCGAGGGCGCCAGGTTGCTGACACAGGGCGCGCAGTGGCTGGATGTGCGGCTGCAGGAAGAGTACGAGAAGGCGCACGCGCCGCAAGCGCTGCATATGCCGCTGCAGCTGTTGCGCCTCAAGGCGCGCCTGCTGGATCGCTCACGTACCTACCTGTGCTATTGCGATAGCGGCAAGCGCAGCAGCAGTGCAGTGTTTCTGCTCTCGCAACTGGGTTACAGCGTTTATGCCTTGCGCGGAGGCCTGGACGTCCTGCCGGCGGTGCAGCGTGATGCGCTGCTGTGTGAAAGCGGGGCGGGGTATCTGGCGCGTTCCGGCGGGCGTACCGAGCGTAGCCGTTGATTGGCGCTGGCCCTGCGGCCTATCAACGAGGTGGGTGACGCCCGCGGATTGCCGGTAGCAGCATCCCGGATTGCATCGGGCTACGACTGCGCCGGCCACTGATCGTTGACCAGAAAGATTCGTTCGACCTCTCGCCAATCCCCGGCGTGATCTTCCTCCAGGCGCACCAGCAGCTGCGCCTGAGCGTCCGGTCGTAACAGCTTCAGCCATTGCTGGAAGGTGTCTGCGGGCCAGGCCTCGCCAGTCTTTATCAGCGCGGGTGCGAGCCAGGCCAATCGCGGCAAGGGTTGCCAGCGAGCGTCTGGTTTGGTCGCGGCGAACGTATCCCAGTCGCGCTGGTGTAGCCAATTGCCCCGGCAGTGCTCGGTACCCGCGCCGCGAGGTGATGGGCAACCATAAGGCCAGGGATAGAACAGGTAGCCGCCGAGCCAGAAGGCGGATCGGGTTTCGCCCAGTTGCAGGTCGTTCAGCGCTACCCGTGCCTCGCGGCGCGAAAACAGGGGTAACTGGTGTTGCGTGAGGTGGCCCAGTTTCAGGTCGAGCCGGTCCTGGCTGCCCGGGCCCAGCCAGTCAGCGGCGTCGCCGCCACCCGTGCCCAGGTAGAACTTCACCGCCAGCTCCAGGTGGTGCTCGCCTTCGTCATCGCGCAACAACAGATCCAGCTCGCCCAAGGTCTGACCGTTCTGGCGAATCGGCAGATTGGCAGCGACCACGTCTATGTATGGTGCGGCATGCAGCGCGTATTGCCACAGGCGCTCGTAATAGAGACCGAGACGGCGCAGCGGTTTTGCCGTCAGCCAGGCGTGCAGGGGGCCGGCATCCTTGTCCTGTTGCGCAAGCCAGTCGGCCAGTTGTTGTGGTTGCTGCATCCAGCAACTGGCCTGCAGCGGATGACGCTGGCCCGGTGTGGTGTTGGCCAGCAAGGCGGGCGAGAGCAGCGCCCAGGCCAGATCGCGCACCGCCGGGGTGCGCAGCTCAAGCAGCAGGTCATGCAGCAGTTCGGAATTGCTCATGGCCCCGAGCATAGCGCAGTAACAGAGGCGGTTTGCTGCCGGCCAGAGCTTTGGCCGATAATACCTCATCGTTTCTTATCTGTCTGGCGGGAGTCCCATGGAGCAATTTCGCAATGTTGGCATCATCGGGCGTCTGGGCAGTACGCGGGTGCTGGAGACCGTGCGTCGGCTCAAGCGCTTTCTGATCGACCGCCACCTGCATGTGATCCTCGAGGACACCATCGCCGACCTGCTGCCGGGACACGGCCTGCAAACCTCCTCACGCAAGATGCTGGGTGAGGTCTGCGACCTGGTGATCGTCGTCGGTGGCGACGGCAGCATGCTCGGCGCAGCCCGCGCCCTGGCACGGCACAAGGTGCCGGTGCTGGGGATCAACCGTGGCAGTCTGGGCTTTCTCACCGATATCCGCCCCGATGAGCTGGAGCTGAAAGTGGCGCAGGTGCTCGAAGGGCAGTACCTGACCGAGAACCGCTTCCTGCTCGAGGCCGAAGTTCGCCGCCAGGGCGAAGCCATCGGCCAGGGCGATGCGCTCAACGACGTGGTGCTGCACCCCGGCAAGTCGACGCGGATGATCGAGTTTGAGCTGTACATCGATGGCCAGTTCGTCTGCAGCCAGAAGGCCGACGGCCTGATCGTCGCCACGCCCACGGGCTCGACCGCCTATGCGCTGTCTGCTGGCGGGCCGATCATGCATCCCAAACTCGATGCCATCGTGGTGGTTCCCATGTACCCGCATACGCTGTCCAGCCGGCCCATCGTGGTCGACGGCAATAGCGAGCTGAAGGTGGTGGTGTCGGCGGACATGACCATCTATCCGCAGGTGTCCTGCGACGGCCAGAACCACTTCACCTGTGCCCCGGGCGATACCCTGCATGTGGCCAAGAAGGCGCAGAAGCTGCGCCTGATCCATCCGCTGGATCACAACTACTATGAGGTCTGCCGCACCAAGCTTGGATGGGGCAGCCGCCTGGGAGGGCAGGACTGAATGTCCCTCGACCCCCGTCGTGGCTACGACCTGATCGGTGATATCCACGGTTGTGCGCAAACCCTCGAACGCCTGCTCGAACGGCTGGGTTACAGCCGCCAGGGTGGCGTGTGGCGCCATCCGACGCGCATGGCGATCTTCCTCGGTGATCTGGTCGACCGTGGCCCGGGTATTCGCGAAACCCTGCATCTGGTGCATGACATGGTGCGTGCTGGTCAGGCGCTGTGCATCATGGGCAATCACGAGTTCAACGCGCTGGGCTGGAGCACGCCGGCACCGCCAGGCAGCGGCCGACAGTACGTGCGTGATCACAGCCCACGGCATCAGCGCCTGATGCGCGAAACCCTGGCGCAGTTCGAGGCTTATCCGCAGGAATGGCGCGAATTTCTGCGCTGGTTCTACGAGATGCCACTGTTCATCGACGCCGGGCGCTTCCGCGTGGTGCATGCCTGCTGGGACGACGACCTGATCACCCCGCTCAAGGCGCAGTTCCCCGATGGCTGCATCGACGAGCATTTCCTTCAGGCTGCAGCCGTACCGGGCAGTTTCGCCAACATGGCGCTCGACCGCCTGCTGCGTGGCACCGACATGCGCCTGCCGCATGGCCTGACCCTGACCGGTGGTGACGGCTTTACCCGTTCCTATTTCCGTACCAAGTTCTGGGAAGAAAATCCGCAGACCTATGGCGATATCGTCTTCCAGCCTGATGCCCTGCCGGAACTGGCGGCGCAGACGCCACTGAGCGAGCTGCAGAAGGATGAACTGCTGCGCTATGGCGCGCACGAGCCGTTGCTGTTCGTCGGCCACTACTGGCGCCGTGGCAAGCCGGCGCCGATTCGCCCCAATCTGGCCTGTCTGGACTACAGCGCGGTGATCGGCGGCAGGCTGGTGGCTTACCGCCTGGATCAGGAAACGCGCCTGGATGCGGCTAAATTCGTCTGGGTCGACGTCGACCCGCAGGAGGCGCCGCGATGACGGCAGTCGTAGTTTTGCGCTTGCCGCTGGATACCGATTTGAGCGGCTTCGTCGCCCTGTTGCAGCGTCTGCGAGTGCCGCACCGGGTGGCGGAAGAGGGTGGGCAACAGGTGCTCTGGGTGCCGAGTGAGGAGCTCGCCGAGCAGGTGCGTGAGCTTTACGTGCGCCATCCGCAGGGCGACGCGGGTGCCGAATTGCCGGCCAGGCCGGCGCCGGTGCGTGAGGGGTTTGTTGCCCAGTTACGGCGCAGCCCGGTGACGGGCCTGATGCTGCTGGCGACCTTTATCGTCTTCGCCGTGACCTGGGCGGGCGAGAATTTCTCGGCAATCCGCTGGCTGAGCTTCGTTGATTTTCGAATCGACGGCGAGCGCATCTATCTGACCTATCTTGAGGCCACGCTCGATAGCGGCCAGTGGTGGCGCCTGATCACGCCCATGCTGATCCACTTCGGCTGGCTGCACCTGGCGATGAACAGCCTGTGGTACTGGGAGCTGGGTCGGCGCATCGAGTTTCGCCAGGGGGCCGTCGGCTTGCTGGGGCTGACGCTGCTATTCGGCTTCGCTTCCAATTTCGCCCAATACTGGTGGGCCGGGCCGTCGTTGTTCGGCGGGCTGTCCGGTGTGCTTTATGGCTTGCTCGGGCATTGCTGGATTTACCAGCGTCTGGCACCGAATGCTGCCTATCGTCTGCCGCCCGGCGTGCTGGTGATGATGCTGGCCTGGCTGCTGATCTGCATGACCGGCATCTTCGAGTTGTTGCAGTTCGGCGCCATCGCCAACGCCGCGCACGTCGGCGGCTTGCTCATCGGCTGCCTGACCGGGCTGCTTGGCGGTATGCTGGCCCGACGTAGCGCTTGATTCGACTTTTTGACCTGTAGGGCGGGTGCAACCCGCCAGCACGGCGTTTCGGCGGGGTTCACCCGCCCTATGATTTACTTGGAGACCTGTATGTCGTCCTTTCTCGATGCGATTGAAAACATCACCCCGGAAATCTACGAGAGCCTCAAGCTGGCCGTGGAAATCGGTAAATGGCCGGACGGCCGCAAGCTGACTCAGGAACAGAAAGAGCTGAGCCTGCAGGCGATGATCGCCTGGGAAATGCAGAACCTGCCGGAAGAGGAACGCACCGGCTACATGGGCCCGCAGGAATGCAGCAGCAAGTCCGAGCCGCTCCCCAACCTGTTGTTCAAGTCCTCGGATACCCTGCACTGATGAGCGAGTTGGGACGTGGCTCGCTGAGCAAGATGAAGGCGCACCTCGACGCGCCGGTGCAGTACGCCTTTCGCCTGGGCGATGAAGAGGTGCCGGTCAACCCGCTGGTGGGCAAGCACCTGCGCCTGGAATACCTCGGCGCCATCCATTGCTCGCACTGTGGGCGCAAGACCAAGACCAGCTTCAGCCAGGGTTATTGCTACCCCTGCATGCAGAAGCTGGCGCAGTGCGACGTCTGCATCATGAGCCCGGAGAAGTGTCATTACGATGCAGGCACTTGCCGCGAGCCGAGCTGGGGCGAGCAGTTCTGCATGACCGATCACATCGTCTATCTGGCCAACTCCAGCGGCGTGAAAGTCGGCATCACCCGCGCCAGTCAGGTGCCGACACGCTGGATCGACCAGGGTGCGACCCAGGCGCTGCCCATCCTGCGCGTGGCCACGCGGCAGCAGTCCGGTTTCGTCGAGGACCTGTTGCGTAGCCAGGTAGCGGACAAGACCAACTGGCGCGCGCTGCTCAAGGGCGATGCCGTGCCGGTCGATCTGCTGGCGATTCGCGAGCAACTGTTCGATAGCTGCGGTTCGGGCATCACCGAGCTGCAGCAGCGCTTCGGCCTGCAAGCCATTCAGCCGCTGAGCGCAGCCGAAGTGCTGGAGATTCGTTACCCCATCGAGGCCTACCCGGCCAAGATCAGCAGCTTCAACCTGGACAAGCAGCCGCTGGCCGAAGGTACTCTGCTCGGTATCAAGGGCCAGTACCTGATGTTCGACACCGGCGTGATCAATATCCGCAAGTACACCGCCTATCAGTTGGCCATCCACGAGATCGCCGCCTGACACCCGATTGCCACCGGCGCCCGGGGCGCCGCAGACGAGAGGCCAAGAGCCATGCGCACCGAACAATCCAAGACCATCTACCTGAAGGACTATCAGGTTCCCGATTACCTGATCGACGAGACCCACCTGACCTTCGAGCTGTTCGAGGATCACAGCCTGGTGCACGCGCAACTGGTCATGCGTCGCAACCCCGCCGCCGGCGCTGGCCTGCCGAAACTGGTGCTCGACGGTCAGCAGCTTGAACTGCTGGAGCTCAAGCTCGATGACCGCGAGCTGGGCGAGGGCGACTACACGCTGACCGACAGCCACCTGACCCTGCAGCCGACGCAGGAACGCTTCGTGGTCGACAGCAGTGTGCGCATCCACCCGGAAAGCAACACCGCACTGGAAGGCCTGTACAAGTCCGGCACGATGTTCTGCACCCAGTGCGAGGCCGAGGGCTTCCGCAAGATCACCTTTTACCTCGACCGCCCGGATGTGATGAGCAAATTCACCACCACGGTCAGCGCCGAGCAGCATGCCTACCCGGTGCTGCTGTCCAACGGCAACCCGATTGCCAGTGGTTCGGAAGAGGGCGGCCGGCACTGGGCCACCTGGGAAGACCCGTTCAAGAAGCCGGCCTACCTGTTCGCCCTGGTCGCCGGTGACCTCTGGTGCGTGGAGGACAGCTTCACCACCATGAGCAACCGCGAAGTGGCGCTGCGCATCTACGTCGAGCCGGAGAACATCGACAAGGTGCAGCACGCCATGGACAGCCTCAAGCGCTCGATGAAGTGGGACGAGGAGGTCTACGGCCGCGAGTATGACCTGGACATCTTCATGATCGTCGCGGTCAACGACTTCAACATGGGCGCCATGGAGAACAAGGGCCTCAACATCTTCAACTCCAGCTGCGTGCTGGCCAAGGCCGAGACCGCCACCGACGCTGCCCATCAGCGCGTCGAGGCGGTGGTGGCACACGAGTACTTCCACAACTGGTCGGGCAACCGCGTGACCTGCCGCGACTGGTTCCAGCTGTCGCTCAAGGAAGGCTTCACCGTATTCCGCGACAGCGAGTTCTCTGCCGACACTCACTCGCGTACCGTCAAGCGCATTGAAGACGTGGCCTACCTGCGCACTCACCAGTTCGCCGAGGACGCCGGCCCCATGGCGCACCCGGTGCGCCCGGACGCGTACATGGAAATCTCCAACTTCTACACCCTGACCATCTACGAGAAGGGTGCCGAAGTACTGCGCATGATTCACACCCTGCTCGGGCCGGAGCTATTCCGCAAGGGCTCGGACCTGTACTTCGAGCGTCACGACGGCCAGGCCGTGACCTGCGACGATTTCGTCAAGGCCATGGAAGATGCCAGCGGCATTGACCTGACCCAGTTCAAGCGCTGGTACACCCAGGCCGGCACGCCACGTCTCGACGTCAGCGAAGCCTATGACGAGGCGGCGCAGACCTACAGCCTGACCTTCCGCCAGAGCTGCCCGGCCACGCCGGGGCAGAGCGAAAAGCTGCCGTTCGTGATTCCAGTGGCGCTCGGCCTGCTCGATGCCCAGGGCAATGAGCTGCCGCTGCGCCTGCAGGGCGAAAGCGCGGCGCAGGGCAGCAGTCGCGTTTTGTCGGTGACTGAAGCCGAGCAGACCTTCACCTTCGAGGGCGTCGCCGAGAAACCGTTGCCCTCCTTGCTGCGCGGCTTCAGCGCCCCGGTCAAGCTGCACTTCCCCTACAGCCGTGACCAACTGATGTTCCTCATGCAGCACGACAGCGACGGCTTCAACCGCTGGGAAGCCGGCCAGCAGCTGTCCGTGCAGGTACTGCAGGAACTGATTGGCCAGCACCAGCGTGGTGAAGCTCTGGTGTTGGATCAGCGCCTGGTCACCGCGCTGCGCACCCTGCTTGAAGACGAGTCGCTGGATCAGGCCATGGTCGCCGAGATGCTGTCGCTGCCGGGCGAGGCCTATCTCACCGAAATCAGTGAGGTGGCGGATGTCGAGGCCATCCACGCCGCGCGCGAGTTCGCTCGCAAGGCGCTGGCTGACGCGCTGTTCGCTCCACTGTGGGCGCGCTACCAAGCCAATCGTGAAGTCTCCAAGGCCACCCCTTACGTGGCCGAGGCGGCGCACTTCGCCCGTCGCAGCCTGCAGAACATCGCGCTGTCCTACCTGATGCTCAGCGAGAAGCCTGAAGTGCTGGCGGCTTGCGTCGATCAGTTCGACAGCGCCGACAACATGACCGAGCGCCTGGCGGCCCTGGCGGTGCTGGTCAACTCACCGTTCGAGGTTGAGCGCAGCCAAGCGCTGGCGTCCTTCGCCGAGTTCTTCAAGGACAACCCGCTGGTCATGGATCAGTGGTTCAGCGTGCAGGCTGGTTGCCCGCTGCCGGGTGGTCTGGAGCGCGTGCATGCGTTGATGCAGCACGATGCCTTCACCCTGAAGAACCCGAACAAGGTGCGCGCGCTGATCGGTGCTTTTGCCAATCAGAACCTGATCAACTTTCACCGCGCGGACGGGGCGGGCTACCGCTTTCTCGCCGACCAGGTGATCACCCTCAATGCGCTCAACCCGCAGATCGCTTCGCGCCTGCTGGCGCCGCTGACCCGTTGGCGCAAATACGGTGCGGTGCGGCAGGCACTGATGAAGGCCGAACTGGAGCGCATCCTTGCCTCCGGTGAGCTGTCCAGCGATGTCTATGAAGTGGTGAGCAAGAGCCTGGCCTAAGACTGATGCCGCTTAGGCAAGGCTGCGGAAGCTGTGTTTCGTAGGAGCCCCGCCCCGGGGCGAAGCTTTTCAGGTTCGCGGCGAGGCGCCGCTCCTACATACTCGGTACGTCGACGCTTGACTGGTTGGCTTTAGGCCTGAAACGGGTTTTGCTCCACAAAAAAAGTGTTACCGACCTCTGGTTGGTAACACTTTTTTGTTACCCAATGAAATATGCATGCAGTCCGTTATGCCTTTGCACACTTAAGTTCGGGCTTCGTCGCTTGACAGCGAGGTGATATTCATCACCCAACTGCGCTGCGAGGCGCGTGGTAATTGGCATAAAGCGTCGGATCGTAGGACAAAGTGCGCCATCTTTTCTGATCCATTGGTCAGTGGCTGATCAGTCACGAAAAGAAATCCGGCAATCGCTCTGCAAGGCGCTTTTGCGCTGATACAAGTGTTTGAATTGGCACTATGGTTGCAGCGTCGCACTGGATTTGACCGCGTGCAAGCGCTCGCTGGTCGTTGGAACACGTCGCTACAAAATAAAAACACAAGCCGTCGTCAGTACGGCAATTCGCGGCCCGGCTACGGGATCGCCCAAAAGAATGATCTGTCCACGGAGTGAGTCTCGATGGAAATTAAGTCCCGCAAGCCCGTTCTACGTTTTGCCCCGGCCAAGGCCGGCTTTGCGTTCGCTGGTGTTCTGCCGTTGCTGGTCGCCGCCCAGGCTCATGCGGTGGAGTTCAGCTTCGCCGATAACGAAATCACCGGCTCCCTCGATACCACCATCTCCTACGGTCAACTGTGGCGCGTACAAGGCCAGGACAAGACCAACAACGACATCAACACCAACGATGGCAACCGCAACTTCGATACCGGCCTGGTTTCCGAAGTGTTCAAAATTACCTCGGATCTCGAGGCGTCTTACCGTAACTACGGCGTCTTTATCCGTGGTACTGCGTTCTATGACACCCAGATCATGGATAAGCGCAACGACTATTACGACGCCAACACGCCGGCTCAGCCCAGCCAAAGCTATCCGCGGGATAACAGCTTCACTCGCGAAACCCGCCACAAGGCAGGTCGCGATGCGCAGATTCTTGACGCCTACGTCTATGGCAACTGGGACGTGGCCAACATGCCGGTCTCCGGTCGTTTCGGTAAGCAGGTATTCAACTGGGGTGAAGGTTTGTACTACCGCGGTGGGGTGAACACCACCAACCCGGTCGATGCTGCCAAGTTCCGTTTGCCAGGCTCGGAAGTGAAGGAAGTGCTGGTTCCGGTCGAGGCGCTTAGTTTCAACATCGGTTTGACCGATAATCTGTCGATGGAGACCTTCTACCAGTTCAACTGGAAGGAAACCGCAGTCGATCCGGTCGGAACTTATTTCTCCGAGACAGATCTTTTTGCCGACGGCGGGAATACGGCTTATAACGACTTCTCGCAAACCGCACTCGGGGCCAGGAACCCACTGCTGCTCAATAATACCGTGCTGGGCGTATACAATAACCCAGCCCTCATCGGCCAGAGTCAGGCTGTTTTCGGTGCGTTGGGTTTGTACCAAGGGCCGGGTGGGAAGACGTTCGTTTATCCGGGTGATCAGATTGCGCAAGTGGCTAAGATTGGCGGTGATCTGAATGCAAAGAATGACGGTCAGTATGGTGTTGCGTTTCGCTATATAGCAGAGGAACTCAACTCTACTGAGTTTGGTTTCTACTTCGTCAACTACCACGGCAAAGAACCCAGCATCTACGCGGACTTGAACGGTTATCAAGGTGTCAACGTAGGTGCTCTTGCTGGTGCGCTGGGTAATGCGTCGCTTGCTGGTGGTTTGGCTACTGCGGATCTGCTGGCTAACGTGCAGGCTCGTAGGGAGTACGCGGAAGATATCCGTATGTATGGCCTCAGCTTCAATACAACGGTTGGCCAGACATCGGTCTTCGGCGAGCTTTCCTATCGTCCTAACCTGCCTATCGGTATCGCTGCGACTAACGATTTGTTGGGCGACCTGGCGGGGCAGGGGGCACAGCTTGCCGATAATTCTGGTGCGCTGCCAAACGCCGGAACTGCGGTAATCGCTGGGCGGCAGGTCGCCCGTGATGGTTCCATCAGCAACTACACCCGTGTAGAAGCCTTCAATACTTCCCTTGGGGCCATTCATAACTTTGGGCCGACGCTGAGCTTTGACTCTCTGTTCGGTATCGCAGAACTCGCTTCCGAGCATGTGCGTGGCGATAGCCTGAAGTACACGGATTATCAGGGTAATGTTCGTTATTATGCTGGGCGTCCAAACAATTCCTACATTTCGGACTATGGCCGCGACGACCAGATCAACAAGAACGCTTACGGCTACACCCTGATGATGTCGGGCACCTGGAACGACGTTTACGCTGGCGTGAACCTGTCGCCCTTCGCCGTGTTCAAGCACGACTTCGAAGGCAACTCGCACCAGACCGGCAACTTCATCGAAGGTCGTAAGGCGTACACCGTCGGTATGCGCGCCAGCTACCTGAACAGCCTGGAAGCCGAGATTCAGTACACCGAGTTCTATGGCGCTGGCCAGAACAACGGTGCGCGCGATCGCGACAATATCGGCGTCAACGTCAAGTACTCCTTCTAATAACCAAAATCGGAAAGAACGCCGGGCGCTTGCGGGCGCCCGTCATGACTCTTCATGGAGAATTACCCATGCTGAACAAGCACAGGCTGATGGCCGTAGCCGTTGCGCTGGCATTTTCCGCCGGCTCCGCGCTGGCTGCCGTTTCCCCGCAGGAAGCCGCAAAACTTGGCGATACCCTGACCCCCTTCGGCGCCGAAAAAGCCGGCAATGCCGCTGGCACCATTCCGGCCTGGACCGGTGGCATCACCCAGCCGCCGGCGGGTTACACCCGCTCGGGCCAGCACCACGTCAATCCGTTCCCGGAAGACAAGCCGCTGTTCACCATCACCGCGGCCAATCTGAGCCAGTACGAGGCCAATCTGACGCCGGGTCAGATCGCCATGTTCAAGGCTTATCCGGAAACCTATCAGATGCCGGTCTACCAGACCCGCCGCTCCGGCTCCGCGCCGCAGTGGGTCTATGACAACAGCATCAAGAACGCCACCAGCGCCAAGCTGGCCGATGGTGGTAACGGCTTTATCGACGCTTACGGCGGTATTCCGTTCCCGATTCCGCAGAGCGGTGTCGAGGCGCTGTGGAACCACATCGCCCGTTACCGTGGCACCTACATCGTGCGCCGTGCCTCGGAAGTGGCCGTGCAGCGCAATGGCGCCTATTCGCTGGTGACCTCGCAGCAGGAAGCGCTGTTCAAGTACTACCTGCAGAACGGCTCGTTCGCCGATCTGAACAACATCATGTTCTATTACCTGTCGTTCACCACCAGCCCGGCGCGTCTGGCCGGTGGCGCGACCCTGGTTCATGAAACCCTCGATCAGGTGAAAGAGCCGCGTCAGGCCTGGGGTTACAACGCCGGCCAGCGCCGCGTGCGTCGTGCGCCGAACCTGGCCTACGATACCCCGATCGCCGCGGCTGACGGTCTGCGTACCGCCGACGACACCGACATGTTCAACGGTGCTCCGGATCGCTATGACTGGAAACTGGTGGGCAAGAAGGAAATCTACATCCCGTACAACAACTACAAGGTCACCAGCCCTGAGGTTAAGTACAAGGATCTGCTGCAGGTCGGTCACCTCAACCCGGCGCTGACCCGTAACGAGCTGCACCGTGTGTGGGTGGTCGAGGGCACGCTGAAGTCCGGCGCCCGCCATATCTACTCCAAGCGCACCCTGTTCCTCGACGAGGACAGCTGGCAGGCTGCGGTGGTGGATCAGTACGACGGCCGTGGTGAGCTGTGGCGCGTGTCCATCGCCTATCTGAAGAACTACTACGATCTGCCGACCACCTGGTCTGCACTCGATGTGTTCCACGATCTGCAGGCGCGCCGTTACCACGTGCAGAACCTGGACAACGAAGAGAACAACACCATCGACTTCACCCAGGCGGTTCCGGACGACGGTTATTTCAAACCGGCTGCCCTGCGTCGCCGCGGCACTCGATAATAGTCGTGTAGTCTCACGCGAAGGCCGCTACGGTAGTAGCGGCCTTTTCGTATCAGCTTGGCGAATAGGCTTCTATCACGCGGGTTCTGCCTTAACAAAACATAACGTCACGCCAATTGTCAGGGCTTTCCGAAGCTCGCTAGGATGGGCAGCCTGCTAATCAGCAGTACCGCCTATAACAAGAAAGGGGGAAGGTATATGAGTGAGCCCGTCATGTGGCGCACCCAGTCCGGTCTGGCGCCCAAACAGGCGCGCAAATCGGCGCTCCGTGTCCATTCGCCGCTGGCTAAAGCGCTCTCGCTGTGCAGTGTGCTTTCCATTCTGGCTTTCGCTGCCGCACCCTTGCAGGCCGAGACCTCGGCTGCGGCTGACGCCGGTTACGCCATCGAGTCGCCCAAGGCCGTGCATAGCCTGCTGCTCGATGTGGTCAACACCGGTGAGCGCCTGGTTGCCGTTGGCGACCGCGGCCACATTCTCTATTCCAATGATCAGGGACAAAGCTGGCAGCAGGCCAAGGTGCCGACCCGGCAGATGCTGACCTCCCTGTTTTTCGTCGATGCCCAGCATGGCTGGGTGGTCGGTCACGATGCGCAGATTCTTGCCACCACCGACGGCGGCCTGACCTGGACCAAACAGTTCGAAGATCTGGAGCGCGAAGCGCCGCTGCTGGATATCTGGTTCAAGGATCTCGAGACCGGTTACGCCGTGGGTGCCTATGGTGCGCTGCTGGAAACCACCGACGGCGGTGAGAACTGGGAAGACGTCAGTGATCGTCTCGATAATGAAGATGCCTATCATCTCAATGCCATCACCGCGGTGAAGGATGCTGGTCTGTTCATTGTCGGCGAGCTGGGTGGCATGTTCCGTTCGCGCGACTGGGGTGAAACCTGGGAGACCGTCGAAAATAAACCCTACGAGGGTTCGTTGTTCGGCGCGCTGGGCACCGACGAAGCCGGCACGCTGCTGGTTTACGGCCTGCGGGGTCATCTATTCCGTTCCGCCGATTTCGGAGACAGCTGGCAGCAGATCACCCTCCACACGCCAAATAATGGCCCGCTGGAATTTGGCCTTGCCGATGGCACCTTGCTGCGCGACGGCAGCATCGCGGTCGTGGGGCATGGCGGTACCGTGCTGCGCAGCACTGATCACGGCCAGACGTTCAGTCTCATCAACCGCCCTGACCGTCTTTCGCTGGCCGGTGTAACTGCACTGGATAACGGCAACCTGATCCTGGTGGGGCAGGGCGGCGTTCACCTCGCCGCCTCGACTGGCGCCGATCTGGGCCAACAATAACAAGCCGGGAGCCTTTGCATGAGCAAGCACCAACAACAGCCTGCCTCCTTCCTTGAGCGGCTGATTTTCAACAACCGCCCGGCGGTAATCCTGATCTGCCTGCTGATCAGCATCTTCCTGTTCTATCAGGCTGCGCAGGTACGCCCGCAGACCAGCTTCGAGAAAATGATTCCGCTGGGCCACCCCTACATCCAGAAGATGCTCGAGCACCGTAACGACCTGGCCAACCTGGGTAATACCGTGCGGATCGCGGTGGAGGCCACCGATGGCGACATCTTCAGCAAGGAGTACATGGAGACCCTGCGTCAGATCCACGACGAGGTGTTCTACATTCCCGGCGTCGACCGTTCCGGTCTCAAGTCGCTATGGAGCCCGAGCGTACGCTGGACCGAAGTGACCGAAGAAGGTTTCGCCGGTGGCGAGGTGATCCCGCAGACCTACGACGGTTCTGCCGACAGCCTCGAAGACCTGCGCAGCAATATCCTCAAGTCGGGCCAGATCGGTCGCCTGGTGGCGAACAACTTCAAGTCCAGCATCGTCGATGTGCCATTGCTGGAGTCCTATCCGGATCCAAATGATCAGAGCAAGCTGATCAAGCTGGATTACCAGAGCTTCTCTCACGAACTGGAAGAGAAGATTCGCGAGAAGTACGAGGCGCAGAATCCCAACGTCAAGGTGCACATCATCGGCTTCGCCAAGAAGGTCGGCGACCTGATCGATGGCCTGGTTGGCGTGGCGCTGTTCTTCGCTGTCGCCATCGGCATCACCTTCGTTCTGCTGCTGTGGTTCACCCACTGCTTCAAGAGCACCCTGGTCGTGGTGATCACCACCCTGATCGCGGTGATCTGGCAGCTCGGCCTGCTGCATACCCTGGGTTTCGGTCTCGATCCCTACTCGATGCTGGTGCCGTTCCTGGTGTTCGCCATCGGTATCTCGCATGGGGTGCAGAAGATCAACGGCATCGCCATGGCCTCGGGTGAGGCGACCGACGCGCTCTCCGCTGCGCGCATGGCCTTCCGTCAGCTGTTCATTCCCGGCCTGGTGGCGCTGCTGTCCGACGCAGTGGGTTTCGTCACCCTGCTGCTGATCGATATCGGTGTGATCCGCGAACTGGCCATCGGTGCGTCCATGGGCGTGGCGGTGATCATCCTGACCAACCTGATCCTGCTGCCGGTACTGATTTCCTACATCGGCATCGGCAAGCGTGCGGTGAAGAAGAGCCGTGAGGAAGCCGCCAAGGATCACCCGATCTGGCGCGCAATTTCCAACTTCGCTCACCCGATGGTTGCGCCGATTTCCGTGGTCATCGCCGTGGTGGCACTGGCCGGCGGCGTCTGGTACGGGCAGAACCTGAAGATCGGCGACCTCGACCAGGGCGCGCCGGAACTGCATCCAGATTCGCGCTACAACCTGGACAACGACTTCGTCATCCGCAACTACTCGACCAGCTCCGATGTGCTGGTGGTGATGATCAAGACGCCTAGCGAGGGTTGCTCCACCTATGAAGCACTGTCCGCCATGGACGAGCTGATGTGGAAGATGGAGAACACCAAGGGTGTGCAGTCCGCCATCTCCATGGTCACCGTGTCCAAGCAGATGATCAAGGGCATGAACGAGGGCAACCTGAAATGGGAAACGCTGTCGCGTAACCAGGACGTGCTGAACAACTCCATCGCCCGTGCCGAAGGTCTGTACAACGCCAACTGTTCGGTAGCGCCGGTGCTGATCTTCCTCGAGGACCACAAGGCCGAGACCCTGTCGCGTGCCGTGGCTGCCGCCGAAGAGTTCGCCGCGCAGCACAACACCGACGAGCTGCAGGTGGTGCTGGCTGCCGGTAACGCGGGTATCGAAGCGGCCACCAACGAGGTGATCGCGGCGTCCGAGACCACCATGCTGATCGCGGTCTACGCGGCGGTGAGCATCATGTGCCTGCTGACCTTCCGTTCGCTGGCTGCGACCCTGTGCGTGATCCTGCCGCTGGTGCTGACCTCGGTGCTGGGTAACGCGCTGATGGCCTTCATGGGCATCGGCGTCAAGGTCGCCACCCTGCCGGTGATCGCCCTGGGTGTGGGTATCGGTGTCGACTACGGCATCTACATCTACAGCCGTCTGGAGACCTACCTGCGTCAGGGCATGCCGCTGCAGGAAGCCTACTACGAGACGCTGAAATCTACCGGTAAGGCGGTGCTGTTCACCGGTGTCTGCCTGGCCATCGGTGTGGCGACCTGGATCTTCTCGGCGATCAAGTTCCAGGCCGATATGGGCTTGATGCTGACCTTCATGTTCCTGTGGAACATGATCGGTGCGATCTGGCTGCTGCCGGCCCTGGCTCGTTTCCTGATCAACACCGAGAAAATGCGCGCCAAAGCTTGATGCCTATCGCGTAGAACGAAAACCGCGGCCCTTGGGCCGCGGTTTTTTATG